>CALIRC010000135.1 GCA_938044295.1 Minisyncoccota bacterium | reverse complement strand
CTAGCGCAGTAGAGACAGGTAGACCTCGTACTGTATCAGCCACAAGTCTTACTTTGCGTGGTGATGTTCGGAGTATTTTTAGATGTGCTTTTGCTTGCATATATAATGTATTTCACTGATTGCTATCTTTTCTTTGCATCGATATCACGTTGCTTACTTGCCTGATCAAGACCTTTTTGAATTTTTCCTCCATGACGTGAAAATGTCCTCGTAGGTGCGAACTCTCCCAGCTTATGTCCAACCATTTCTTCTGAAATGTAAACGTCTACAAATTTCCTTCCGTTGTGCACACCAAAAGTAAAGCCAAGCATATCTGGAGTAATAGTACATGCTCGTGACCATGTTTGAATTGTGCCAGTGTTTGCTGGCTTTTTCCCCACGATTTTTTTCATCAGACGTTCGTCTACAAATGGTCCTTTTTTTAGTGATCGGCTCATATTTTTTTCCTAAAGCTTTGAAATGTTATTCTTAGTGTCTTTTGGCGATTTGTTATTTTTTATGTCTGCTCTTTACAATGAGACTATTTGACTTCTTTGATTTTTTTCGCGTTCGTACACCGAGTGCAGGTCGCCCCCATGGTGTTTTCGGGTACTTTAGTCCAACACCTTGTTTGCCTTCTCCACCACCGTGCGGATGATCTACAGGGTTCATGGCACTACCACGTACTGCCGGTCTCTTACCCATGTGCCTTGCACGTCCTGCTTTTCCTATTTTTACAGCACTATGTTCAAAGTTACTGATTTGGCCAATTGTCGCAAATGCTTTTGCATTAATGAGCCTCACTTCTCCTGATGGCATTTTAATTTGAGCATATCCGTCTTCAATTGCCATTAACATTGCACTACTCCCTGCACTTCTGATGATTTGTGCGCCCTTGCCTGGCGTGAGTTCAATATTTGAAATGACGGTACTTGATGGTATGTTTGTAAGCTGAACGCGATTACCTTCTTCTATTGGTGCATTAGTTGCGGCGATAATTTGTTGGCCAACTTTCATTCCGTGAGTAGCAATTACATATCGTTTTTCACCGTCTGCATATGCAATTAGTGCAATTAGTGCACTTCTATTTGGATCTCTTTCTATTGCAGCAATCTTGCCTGGGATTTCAAATTTATTCTGCTTGAAGTCTATTTGACGATAGAGACGCTTTACTCGCCCTCCCTTGTGTCTCACAGAGATTTTTCCCGCGCTACGCCCTGCCTTGTAGTTCATTTTTTTGGTGAGGGCTTTTTCTGATGTTGTACGTGAAATCTGCTCCGGTTTAACAACGGACATATTGCGTCTTCCTGCAGTGTTTCTTTTGTATACTTTAATTGCCATTATTTTTTCTTACGGTGTATCGTTATTGATTGCTGTTTTTTGCTTAGGCTAAATCAAATGCTGCAATGTGATCTCCCTTTTTTACAGTGACTATAGCTTTTTTAAAAGCTTTTTGATAGCCTCTGTCGTATTTTACAGTACGTCTTTTTCGCGGAATATTTACAATGTTTACATCTGTCACAGTCACCTTGTAGATGTCTGCAATTAGCTTTGCAACTATCTTTTTGTTTGTGCTCCTAGCAACTTTGAAGGTATACTTTCCTTTCTGCGCAGAACTGTGTGATTTTTCTGTTACAATTGGAGCGATAATCACGTCACAAGCCATTGCTGTTGCAGAATGCTTTACCCGTAGTTTTTGCACTTTTTCTTCTTGTTTTTCACCCTTTAGGGTAGGATTTTCTGCCCCAGCAGCTTCACCCTGTGCAACGCTTTTTACCTCTTTATCGGTTTCTTGCTTTTGCTTGTCCTTCTTTGATTTTGTGCCAAAAATTCCCATAATTCTGTGATTATTTTACAAAGTGTTTTTCAATTTTCGTCACTGATTCTTGACTCAGTAGAATCTTGTCGGTATCTAGAAGATCTTTCACGTTTAGTTTCTCGATTTCCATAGCTCGCGTTTTTGGAATATTGCGAGCTGCTTTGTATGTTTGGTTTTCCGTTTTACCTAGTCCTATCGTTACAGACTTTTCGATACCGTTTTTTGTGAAAATATCAGCTACATTTTTTGTCTTAGCTTCGGGTAGTACAAGTGTATCCATGACTACAATCTTTCCGTTTCGTGCTTTTTCTGACAGGACTGTTAAAAGGGCTTTTCGACGCATTTTAACATTAATATTTTTTGTGTAATTGCGGTCTTTTGAAGGTCCAAAAATTGTTCCACCGCCACGCCAGATTGGATTGCGGATTGATCCAGTTCTTGCGTTTCCTGTACCTTTTTGCTTCCAAGGTTTTTTTCCTCCTCCACGTATGTCACTGCGTACTTTAGTATGTGCACTTCCTATTCTTTGATTCGCGGATTGCGCTACATACACTTGATGTACAAGATCATTGTTTGCTGGCAACCCAAAAACACTTTCTGGAAGCGTTATTTCCTCTTGTTTTTCTCCTGCTGCATTGTAGACGCTCACTTTTGTCATATCTTTAGTTTGCTTGAGATCTTATGTATTGATTATGCAGAAACTATTTCAACCATACGTCCTGCGACGCCCGGCACTGACCCTTTTAGTGCAACTGTATTTATTTTTTCATCAATTGCGATCACTTTTAGGCCTTTTATCGTGGCTCGTTTTCCACCATCACGTCCAGCCATACGCTTTCCTTTAATCACATGCTGTGGAAATGCTGACCCAATTGATCCTGGTGCACGTAGTACATGTCTGTGACCGTGTGATGCTGGCCCACCTTTGAATCCATGTCTTTTGACAACACCTTGAAATCCCTTTGCTTTTGCAACTGCACTTACTCGCACAATGTCACCAACTGCGAACATTGTAGCATCAATCTTATCCCCTACTGCTAAAGTGGTTTCGTCTGTGCGGAACTCAACTTGGTGTTTCTTTTTTGTTGTTTTTTGTGCACTCAAACGTACTGCATTGTATCCATCTTTCTCACTGCTTCGCAGTATGTCTACATTATGTGGTGCGATTTCAACAAGCGTAACATTGTGTGCCCCGTTTTCATCGTGGATAGTTGTCATTCCGAGTTTTTTTCCTAATGCGAATTTCATGCTAATTGCGTGATGATAATATATTTGTATAAAAAAAGCGGCTTTTTATGAGCCACAATGTGCACATTTCACCGTGTGGTCAGTATAGATGATCACGTGGAATTTGTCAAGAATTAGTTGACTTGTGCCTATTGTTCGCTCAGTATCCTCTGAAAGAAGACTTTAACGAAACGAGAATTTTTAATCATGTCTGACTTTATTTATGCTGTACAAGTATTTATCCTCCACTGCGTCAGTGAAAAACAGATTCTTGTACATCATAAGGCCTTTGAGCACTACCTACATTTTTATCTCAATGTCTACACCAGCTGGTAGATCTAACTCAGTTAGACTAGCAATTGTTTTCGGTGTTGGATTCATGATATCAATTAAACGCTTATGCGTACGCATTTCGAACTGTTCTCTCGCGTCTTTTCGCACAAATGTAGATTTGTTGACTGTAATCTTTTTTGTGTGTGTGGGAAGTGGAACCGGGCCGATTACTTCTCCACCTGAACGTTGCGCTGTGTCGACAATCTGAGCTGCAGATTTATCGATCACTTTGTGGTCGTAGGCTTTTACTTTGATGCGAATACGTGTTGATGCCTCGTCTTTTTTTGCCATTGCGATTTGTGTGGGTTATTACACCTCTCAATTTAATAAGAGAAGAGAAGATAGGTATTATTTATACCTACCTTTCTACTTCTACTATCAAACTATTTCGTAATTTTTGTTACGACACCAGCACCTACAGTTCGCCCGCCTTCGCGGATTGCGAATCGTACGCCGTCTTCCATTGCAACATCTGCTACGAGTTTCACGGTAATAGTTACAGTATCACCTGGCATAACCATTTCTGTTCCTTCTGGGAGAATTACCTCACCAGTTACATCAGTTGTACGAATGTAGAATTGTGGTTTATAGCCTTTGAAAAAAGGTGTGTGACGTCCGCCTTCATCTTTTGTGAGGATGTACACCTCAGCTTCAAACTCAGTGTGTGGTGTAATTGAACCTACTTTTGTGAGAACCTGACCACGCTCAACCTCTTCTTTTTTGGTACCACGTAAGAGAATTCCAGCATTGTCTCCAGCTTCACCGTGGTCGAGGTTTTTGTTAAACATTTCGATACCTGTGACGGTTGTTTTTTGTGTATCACGAAGTCCTACAATTTCGACCTCATCGTTGACATTAATTTGTCCACGTTCGATACGTCCAGTAACCACTGTACCACGACCTTCGATTGAGAAGATGTCCTCGATTGGCATGAGGAAATCTTTTTCTGTATCTCGCTCTGGTTGTGGGATCTTCTCATCAAGCGCAGCCACAAGATCAAGGATTGGCTTTGCATCTGCGTCATCACCTGATTTTGTATCTAGGGCTTTGAGTGCGCTTCCGCGGATTACTGCAGCGTTGTCTCCATCAAATTCATATTTTGTTAGTAGTTCACGGATTTCTGCTTCTACAAGCTCTACAAGCTCTGCATCATCGACCATGTCGACTTTGTTGATAAATACAACAATTTCTGGTACACCCACTTGCTTCGCAAGAAGAATATGCTCACGTGTTTGTGGCATTGGTCCATCAGTTGCTGACACTACGAGAATTGCACCATCCATCTGTGCAGCCCCTGTGATCATGTTTTTGATGTAGTCAGCATGTCCTGGACAATCAACGTGTGCATAGTGACGTGATTCTGATTCGTACTCACAATGTGCTGTTGCTATTGTGATGCCTCGCTCTTTTTCTTCTGGTGCATTGTCGATTTCATCAACGTTCCGTACTTTTGCGAGTCCCTTGTGAGAAAGGACATGTAGAAGTGCTGCAGTTGTTGTTGTCTTACCGTGGTCTACGTGACCAATGGTTCCTACGTTTACATGAGGCTTACTACGGTCAAATTCTTCTGCCATATTTTTGTCTTACGATGCATGTGATTATCCACACATACTCGTACAAAATATTTATTTAATTACGTACTTTTAACTGCGTTTGGGAATAAGATCATTTCTCAACGATTGAGAAGTCACACAATTCACAAACGCAATAAAAAACAATGCAGTCAATTGTATATGACTTTTGTTTTCTTTGCAAGTCTTCACCCGTCATCTCTTTTGTAGTACTTGTGTATACTTTTTTTCTGAGTATCTCTTTTGCATGTACCACGTCCGAGGAAACGTATAGAAAATATACCAAGATGATTAAATACTGTCAATACCTCTTTTCCTGTTCTTCATAATTTTGTTTGAGATATTTTTTTATTTTGTGTCATAAGGGTTACTATCAACACTTCTTTTTCTGACGATGTACATTAGTACGCCTTAGAGAAAAAGTAGTGTTTGTGCCACACATTGTACTAAAGTGAGGAAGTCTTCTTACTGTTAAATGCACTAAAATTCTTTCTGACAAATTTAAAGCCTGACATCATGCGATGTCAGGCTTGGTTTTACTCCGTGAGACTTTTGAGAAATTCAATTGCTTTTTTAGCTTCGGGTGATTGCATCTTTTCCATTTTTCCCCTTACCAATTCAAGCTCTGCAATTAGTTCTTGTTCCCTTGTATAGAGTTGATTAAATTTATGATCATACTGTTCTACTCCTAAGACAGCTTCTTGTGCTTGAGTGTTGTGAGCATGCTCTTGTGGATTTATGCGTGAGTCATCTTTTATGTCCTTAATGATGTATCCATCTCGATGTCCTCTAGGACTTAGATTTACTTCAATCTCTCCTTGATTGATTAGTAGTTTTGTGATCTGTCCTTTTGTTCTTTTACTGTCCGAACATTGACCAGTAATCTGATGCCATACTTTAGCGTGCGCTTTTCCGCCTTTACGTTTTTTTAGTAAAGCTAAAGCCTTTTCAGCTAAAATAGTCAGTTCTTTTGATGCTTCCATCTCTTCTGGTTTTCTTGATTCTTCTCTTTCTTCTTGCTCCATTTTTATTCCCTCTGGCTGTTTTTGAGGTGTGGAGCATTTTCCTTTACTTTTCCACGCTCTATAGCTTTCTTCTGGTAGAATATTTTCTAGGATTTTATCCACAGGCCAACTTTTTTGCATGCGATCGCCTTTTGCATTGTTTATTAAGTCATTTTTTTCTTTCCAATTTTGTAAGGTTTCAGAAAAAAGCTCATGATGAACCTTTCTTACTTTTGTGCAATGATCGAGTGTCATCCAGTACTGATGCGCGCTTTTTGATCCTATTTTTGTGAAGTAAAAAGTGAATTTTTGATTGTCTTTACTATCATTTGTGAAGCTATCACCTTCGTGATCTTCCTCTTTTATAAGACTATCCCACTGAGAGATTTCGCCTAGCTTTATTTCTTTTGTGGATTTCGTTACTTGAATCCTTTTGCCTCCTACAAGACTTAGTGCAATCCACTTGTAGAATGCTTCGTCACTTTTCAACAAACTCTGCAACACTTCATTCAATGGATCATTAGGTGCTAGACTAAGCTGATGATTTCCTTCATTGTTGTTTTTGACAAAATCTATAGGTAGATCAGATTTCTTTTTTGCTTCCAAAAATTGATGATATGCCTTTCGTGTTTTGGAGTGCTCGAAGAGCATGCCACGCTTAACAGGTTTAGCTACAATCAACCCCTTATCGACAAGTGTCTTTGTCAAATCAACCACATGCAAGCTTCTTCCGTAGTATGCATAGAGTGCTTCATTCAAATTGCTAAATACATTATGTATACCTCCATCTACCGGACGTGGCATGATTTGAATTGCCTTTAAGATAAAATCTTCCGGTGATATCTTTTTTTGATGCATTTGCGACTCATTACTACAAGTGCTGTTGAGTGGTGTAAAATCAGTTGATGATGTTTCCATCTTTTTTCTCCTGGTTGTGAATGTACAGCGCGATGACTTCTCTCGTTTAGTCAGAGTCAGACAACGTCATTAGCAAATTAGTACTAAACATAGTTTTTGTCAAATTTTAGGTCACATAAACCCTTCTTTATAATTTGGGAAATATTCATTTTTCCACACCTCTTTGTTCGCTATTTTCTTTTGTAGATGACATGAAATGTATTTCTTCATTACCTCTTCACTTCGCACCTATGATGACACGTGTAGACAATTGATCCATCTTGATCAGTGCGATATATAGTCATTCCCCTATTTTCTACGCGTTTGATAATTTCTGATGATGGGTGTCCGTATCGATTTTTTTTGCCGACGGAGAATACCACTTCTCTTGGTCTTGTTTTTTCTAGAAATGCATCGGACGTCGAAGTTTCTGATCCATGGTGACCGATTTTGAGTACTGTTATACTTTCGTCTATCGGTAAAAGATCTTCCACCTCTTTGTGAAGATCACCTCCAAGGAAGAAGACTTCTTCCCCTGCTGCAAAAAGACTTGTGATGCTGATGTTGTTAGGTTCGTGCGAGAGATTTGGCGCTTCTAGATGTGCAAATGGATAGATGATTTCAAGCTGCGCACCTGAAGGAAAGCGAATGCTCCATCCACTTTCGGGAAATGCCTGCTTGATGTTTCGGTTGCGTAGGTTGCGCATGAGTGCTGTAAAAACAGATGTGTCACGCTCTATGGACGTACTCCAGAACTCTTGTACTTGGTAGTTTTGCACAAGATCTACTAAGCCATCGATGTGATCACTGTCGGGATGGGTAGCGATCACAAGCTCAATCTCTCGATCCCAAAAAGGTATGTGTTTACCTAGCTCTTCTAAGAGCACACGGCCATCAGGTCCCCCGTCAATGAGAATCTGATACGACCCTTCTGTTATAAGAATTGCATCTCCCTGTCCTACCTCTAAGAAAATGACTTTTGTCTTAGCTGTGCCAATGTGTGTAGAGAGTATACTCCCAGAAAGCACGAGTAGCACGCCACCAAAAAATGAAAATCCGAGAAGGGTGTTGCGCAGCGCTTTGGGATTTTGGTTAGTATTTTTCGTAGGCATTTTTTCTATAGAAAAAGATGATTACTGCACTGAGTATTCCATAATACAAGATTCCCAACCATAGTGGAAAGTTTTCTATCGTAACTACACTCCATGACTTGCTGGCAAAGTATTCTATGACCCATATTTCATAGGTTAGAAGCCATTGTGCTAGTAGTGCAAATGGTATAGCAAGTAGATTTATAGGCGTACTAAATACGCCAAGTATAGCTGCAATAAATACAAGGAACATCGTATAGGGTAATATAGGCAGCACGAGCAAATTTGATAGTAATGATGTTGTTGAGAATACTCCGAAGTGGTACAAGATGATCGGTATCACAAAAAGTTGCGCACTGATCGTCAAGAAGAGAACATCTAATAAGCCAAAGCTGCGTCGAGATTTTATCACATATCTTTCGCACAGTGGAAAAAAGAACATGATCCCTAGTACTGCACCAAACGATAACTGGAATCCGATATCGTAAAATAACTGTAGTGGATTCCATGCAAGCATCAGCGCGCCTGCAAGTATCAGTGCGCCAAGCGCATGACTTGTACGCCCCCAGATCATCGCAGCTAACACGAGCGTACCCATCACTGCAGCGCGGATGCCTGAGGATGGAAAGCCAATCATAATTACGAATAGTACAATGCATGCGCATGCAACCCAAGCTGCTTGATGACGCCAGAGCCCGAGGAAAATGCCTACTGCAATCACAACGAAAGTGATTACGGTGACATTATATCCTGAGACTGCAACGATATGTGACATGCCAGTGCGCGCGAAAGATTCCTGTAAATTGTCACTGAGCCGATCGTCACCGCCAAACAGTAGTCCATTTGCAAGACCCGCCTCTGGATGTTTAATTTTCTGATTGATTCCCGACTCCATCATTTTGCGGAAATTTGCTATCTTTGCTAAGAAATTTTCTCCTTGGGCTTCACGTTTTAGTATTGGGTCGTCACAGAGATATTCTACGCCTTGCATTTGAAGGTACTTTGGGTAGTTAAAGTCATTGAATGGCTTTGGTTTTTCTAGTGTACATGCAATACTTACTACATCACCAAGATTTATCTGCTCATATTTAGGCATTCGCGCTAGTACGGTAAGTTCTCTCGTATTGAATGCTATAAACACGTTAAGAGATCGCGCGCTTTGACTGGGCTCACGAACAACCACACCACTTCCCGATACTTTCTCTCCGTGACGAATGTAGTCGTCGTGTAATGCTAGTCGGTGCTCCGTAGAGACTGCACCCACGACCACACCAATCAGAAAAGTAATGATTATCCAGATCTGTCTATATTTGTATCCTATAATACTCAGTACTGGAACCGCTAATGCACAAAAAAATACTATAGGTGTAAAGATATTTCCACTACCACTACCAATTCCAATTCCAACACCACAAATAAACCCCAGTGAAAGTGTCATAATGACTTGCGATCGGTGCGGAAAATATTCAGGCATAAGTATCTGATAAAAGACACTCAATCGTATCAGCTTCTAAGAATTTTGAAAAGTGTGATCTTATCACATTCTTGGCATTATGGTCCTAGAGAAGATATTGTCAAATTTGATCTTTTTTTAAGGAGTTCTAGATATAAATATAAAAGTGTATTTTGCGCAACACTAAAAAGGGCTGGAATCTTTTGTCTCAACTAAAATTTTACACTCTCGACTTGTTAGTGAGAATCCCTCACCATATCTCATGACGCAGAGGTTTTTGGCGTAATTATTTCTATCGAAATTCTATTGTTTCGATCATTGTGTCGAAGATTTTTTTTCTCTCTTCATTTACGAAGCTCGTACTTCGAATACTATATATTCCATCACACAGAATATTTGTATTTGAAAGGATCTTGTATTGAACGTTTTCATCAAAGGTTAGCTCTACCCCTGCTTTTGTATGTTCTTTGGCAAGCTTACTTTCTGTACGCTGAGCAATATAGTTGCTGTTGTTTACACCATTATCTGAGATTACTGTGTAGTTTTCATCCTCAGCTTTTTCGATGATTTCTTCTTTTTTTAGTTCACCAC
>CALIRC010000134.1 GCA_938044295.1 Minisyncoccota bacterium | reverse complement strand
CAATGCAGGATAATCGTGCAACGAGTACGTTAGTAGTTCATGGAATACCACCAAAAGCTGATATCGCACTTTACGGACTTGATTCGACTGGGGAAACGATTGCAGGGCTTCGTGGCACCTTTCACTACTGGGTGAAAAATGCCGGTACAGCTACTTCAACACCCTTCACTATCATCCATACAAGTGATGGTACGCGGTTTGGTTCGCAGCGCGTTGGAGCTCTCACACCAGGAGAACAGAAAAGACTTTCAATGACGATGCATCCTGCTACCCCTGGCACAGAGCGTAAACAAGCCTGTTACGAAGGCGGTGATTTTCCAGAAGTTCGCACTGACAACAATTGTACAAATGTTGGTATTCTTACAGTTGTCTCACCATAGGAGAAGCTATTGAAACTATACGTGACCGTACTACAAAAAAGTTTTTACATTTACCCATCGATAGGGAATATCGATGGGTTTTTTTGTACGTGATATTTTTACTTTGTATTGAGTCACCCTGGATCTTGTTTGGGATGATATTGTAGATTAGTTTCTAGTTGGGTCAAGAGTGATATAAATACTATAAAAATGATTGGAGGGTAAATGATCAACAGTTACCATTGAGTAGTAGTAGATGTGTTAAATCTGTGTAAAGGCAACTTGACACATTTACATTTTATTTATATTGTAAAGTGAATAACAAAACATCTTATGTCAGAAAAAATTGTCGCAAACTGTGTAATGACATGTCGCAAAGCGCATAACGTTACACAGCAAGGACTCGCCGATGCAGTTGGCGTGACGAGACAAACAATCATCGCTATAGAAAAGGGAAACTACACACCATCTGTTTTGCTTGCGTTAAAAATCGCTATGCATTTTAACAAAAAGATGGAGGATGTTTTCTACCTAAAATAGTATGTAAAATCTAGTAAAGTAATTATGACAAAAAAAATCACCAAAGAGTTAATTGCAGGTATAATACTTCTCATGATCCTCTGTATTTGCTATTATGGTTTCCTCCCAGAAAGTATGCGTATGATGACGCATAGTGCTCTAGTTGTACTTTTTGGCATCGTGGCAACATTACTCTGGCATGACAAACCGGCGGATGAGAGAGAGCAAAATCACAAACTCATCTCAGCTCAAGCAGCGTTCACAGCAGGAGGATTGGTACTAGTTGCTTCAATTGTATACTACGGACTCAAAGATCATCATATCGACCCAGTAATTTACTGGGCATTTGGGGCAATGCTTACAGGAAAGATTCTCGGACGACTGTGGGCACAGAGAAATAGATAGTAATTCTTCCAAACAGCCAAGAGGCTGTTTTTTTGAGCGCGATAACTAATAAGAGTATAAATACAGTAAAGAGTTTTAGGGTATTTATCCACAGAAATATGTAAAGTAGACTTGACATTATATTCTATGAGAAATATAATGGAAATTACATAACTCATAAATCAAAAAACTATGGAGAAAGTACGCAAAGGCAGTATAAAAACGATGGCGATAGTCGCGCTGGCAGCAGTTGTTGCTGGTGGTATATTTGTCTACACAAAAAAAGGGACTGTATCTGAAGATGCAGTAAAAGATGTTGCGACTGATGCAACTAAGGTCGCATCACAAAAGAGTAAGGAAGTGATGGAAGAGAAAAAAGAGGAAGTGATGGATGCAGGGAAAAAAATGATCGAAGATGGTAAAGAGCAAGTCATGGAAAAAAGCAAAGAAGCAGTAAGTGATGTCGTAGATGGTGCTGTTGCAGAAGGCAAAGAGGCAATAGGCGCTGCAGGCGCAGCTGCTGGAGCGGCAGTAACAGGAGTAGCTACAACCACAGGAACTGCAGGTACATTTGAAGATTATGCACCAGAAAAAATCGGCAAAAGCGACAAAGTGATCATCGACTTTGCAGCTGATTGGTGTCCATCATGTCGCGCATTAGAAAAAAACATTACAGCAAACGCTACGAAAATCCCAGAAGGTGTAACCATCCTCAAGGCTGACTTTGATAAAGAAGAGGAGCTAAAAAAGAAGTATGGTGTAACCCAGCAACACACATTTGTACAAGTTGATAGCGAAGGAGCAGAAATAGCTAAATGGTCTGGTGGCAATACACTTGAGAGTCTTCTTGCAAAAGTGCAGTAAATAAAACACGTGGCACATTGAAGAAGGATGTGATCGGCAGAAAAAAAGTGAGAAATATTCTGCCGATCCATACTGCGTCAATCATTGATATAAAACGATCTTATGACACTGCTATTTATCTCATTTATCGCTGGTGTACTCACCGTACTTGCACCATGCATCCTCCCACTACTACCAATCATTATCGGTGGTAGCGTCAGTGATGCACATGCACGATGGAAGCCCTTCATCATTGTTGCGTCACTAGCGTGTAGTGTAATTGCCTTTACACTTCTTCTAAAAGCTTCTACCGCACTCATAGACATACCGCGGTCAGTGTGGTCGACAATTTCTGGAAGTATTCTCATTTTTTTTGGACTCATTACACTTTTTCCAGCTGCATGGGAAAAAGTAGCGCAGAAATTTCAAACAGGAAAAGCCAATAAGATCTTAGCGCAGGGAACGCAGAAAAAAAGTCTGTGGGGCGATGTCATGATTGGCGCAGCACTTGGACCAGTATTTACATCGTGTTCACCGACCTATGCAATCATCATTGCTACAGTGCTACCTGCAAGTTTTGCAACAGGGTTGATCTATTTAATCGCCTACACACTTGGTCTGTCACTGGTACTTCTACTGATTGCATTTCTCGGACAGCGGCTTACGAAGCGTCTCGCAACTGCAGCAAACCCACACGGATGGTTCAAAAAAACACTCGGCATCATCTTTCTCCTTGTGGGTATTGCGATCCTCATGGGCCTCGAGAAGGACATTGAAGGTCGCATCCTCGATACAGGTATCTATGATGGCATCAGCGATCTCGAAGCAAACCTGATCGATAACATCGAAGAGATAAGATAAAAATCAGTAGACGAAAGCAATAGTAAGTTGTATGCTTAAGCTGTAATATCTAATACCAATACAATGAGAAAAAGAAAAAGTATTATTGTAGCGTGTAGTGCCATACTTATACTCAGCGCTTGCAGTGCAGACGATGTCGCACAAAAAACTACAGACAGTGCCACAGAGATCATGGAAAAAACAATTGAGACACCAGAGGGCGTCACAGAAAAAACAACATCAAAAGAAGTGGAGCAGATGATGAATCGAGCACATAGCAGTGGACGAAATGCTCCAGAGGGAGAGGTACAACCTACAGACAGTGATGCAGCAATAAATACCGATATATCCGATGGGGTAGATACGGTATTTGCAGGTGTAGAGCCAGTTATACTAGATGATGTATCAGGGGGTAGTGCCAAAGGCAAATCATGGACAGTAGCCAAAGAAGGTAAGACATATCACCGTGTGGTAGCACAAAATATGCCACCACTCAAAGAGAATTACTTTTATGAAGGATGGCTGGTAGAAAAACCAACACCAGGAAAATTTTTTACAACAGGAGAAATGAAGAAGCAGCCAAATGGTGATTTCATCTTAGAATACATACATGATACGGATGTCGTAGGAACACACAAAAAAATTGTGATCACACTCGAGCCAGATGATGGCGATCCAGCTCCAGCAGCACACATCATCGAAAACTAATTAAAAACTCCGCTATGCGGAGTTTTTTTACAAATTTTTATACCTATAATAACGTTTAACAAGAATCCATGTCAAAAAACGAAAAAGCAATAGCGCTTCATAAAAAACATCACGGAAAAATATCAGTGGAGCCAAAGGTCATCCTCGAAACCAGAGAGGATTTAGCCTTGGCCTATACACCAGGTGTAGCAGCGGCATGCACGGCAATTAAAGAGGATAAAGCAAAAGTATACGAACTAACCACAAAAAGAAATACTGTAGCTGTTGTGACAGACGGTAGCGCAGTGCTAGGATTGGGGGATATCGGGCCAGAAGCAGCGATGCCAGTCATGGAAGGAAAAGCAGCTATCTTCAAAAGATTTGCAGGTGTGGATGCGTTCCCCATCTGTCTAGACACGAAAGACACCGAACAAATCATAGAAACAGTAAAAAACATAGCACCGGGCTTTGGAGGGATAAACCTCGAAGACATCGCAGCACCACGCTGCTTCGAGATAGAGAAGCAACTACAAAAAGAGTTAGATATTCCGGTAATGCACGATGATCAACACGGAACAGCAGTTGTAGTGCTCGCAGGACTCATAACTGCGTCAAAAATTGCAAAAAAGAATTTAGAAAAATGCAGAGTTGTCATAAGTGGTGTAGGTGCAGCTGGTATAGCAATTGCAAAGCTACTCAAAGCATATGCACCAAGTGTAGAGATCATTGCAGTTGATAGTAAAGGTATCATCTCGAAAGGAAGAAAAGATCTCAATGCAACAAAAGTAAGTTTACTAGCAGGCAATATCATTTCCGGTAACAACGATGGCAATCTTGCATCTGCAATGAAAGGATCTGATATTTTTCTCGGC
>CALIRC010000133.1 GCA_938044295.1 Minisyncoccota bacterium | reverse complement strand
GTAGACGAGGCTACTAAGACGATGAAGGTTATTCTCGTAGCAGCACCTAAGAGTGAGGTGCAGTATTATGATAATCTATTTGAAAGTACTGATGTTACCGTTGATTCGCTTGAACTTGAGACTTTTGCTCTTGTACGTTCTCTGGTTGGTAAAGAGAAAGGTAAATATCTTTTGCTTGATATTGGTGCAAAGACAACAAATCTTGTTTATGTGGAAGACAGTGTTGTACACATTAACCGCAATGTTGATGTTGGTGGGGTAGATCTTACATCAACGATTTCTGAAAATTTGCGTATATCAATGGATCGCGCTCGTGAAATGAAGGAGGGTCAAAAGAATTTCTTTAGTGGTCCAATGCCGCTTGTTTTTCCTTCGCTAGATTATATTATTGCTGAATTACAACGTATCCTTGCTTCGCAAAAAAGCGAAGGGGTAGATGCACTTATTCTTTCTGGTGGTAGTGCGAAGATGGTAGGACTTATTTCCTATATTGAGCAGAAGACTGGTTTGAAAGTGATTGTGGGTAATCCACTTAGTCGTGTTGTAGTTGATCCTAAAATTGCTAAGTATCTTGAACAAAAGACTGGCTCCTCTTTGGCTGTTGTCATTGGTCTAGCACTTCGCGCCGTGGAAGAAAGCCAGGAGAATTCTTCGTAGATTTTTTTAAGTTCTAAAAACAAAATTATGGTCTCAGGAGTGAGTTTTAAAAATCCAGCAGAGTATGGAAAAACAGTTTCCAAACGTAGGAGTGTTCCAACGGGTCTTTTGATATCGTTCTTTCTTCTTTTTTTGTCAATACTTGCTTATGGAGGTGTGTATTTCTTAAAGAAGAGTGCATTTGATGAGAGCGTTGCGCTTATACAGACTGTTAAAGATAACAAGACTGCTATTGCCACAGAACTCGAGGGCACCCCGGCCTTGATGGTAGGTAAATCGCAAGCAATTCGCTCTATGTTGCATACAGATCACACAACTTCTGATCTTCTTATTGATGCTCAGAAATTTACTGTATCTGGAGTGGTTTTTAAATCTTTTGATCATGTCTATAATTCTGATTTAGGTGTTGGTGAGATCACAGTGACTGCTGATGCTGATTCCTATGAGAAGATTGCAGCGCAAGTGAATGAGTGGAAAAAGAATCCTACATATAGTCGTGTGCGGGTCAGTGAAATTTCTAAAGAGGATGAGTCAGAGTTTATTCTTTTTACTACAATTATGAGTCTCAATGCGCCAGCTGCTGGACCTTTTGGTGAAAATGTACTTGGCACTGGCTCTCGCGCTACTGAAGAAGAGTTGATTGATGAAAATAGTTTTTCTGCATCTTGATCTATAAATATAAAAAATTTTTATGAAGTCGATAATTTTTTTCCCGATTGTTCTGATATTAGTTATTTACATGGTAATTGGTCAGATTATTCCGACCTATAAAGAAGCACGTACACAACAAAAAGAGAATGCCCAACAGATGGCTGAAGTTGCGAAGCAGGAAGAGAAATTGGCTGCAATTGCTCGCTTTGTAGATAGTGTTGCTCAACATGAGGAAGAAAGAGCATTTTTAGATGAGTTTGTACCAGCAGATACTACGGAGCAACAACTTATTAATTCTCTTCCACAATACTCCGATAACCGTGGTGTTTATTTGGCAGACCTTAATGTCGCCGGGGCCGAAGGAGGAGTGCAAGGTTCCGCAATAGGTCTTTCAACGGGTTCTTTTACTGTGATGGGAGACTATGATCAACTTTTGGCATTTATGCAAAATCTTTTTCGCATGGGTCGGTTATATACATTTGATAATGCGAGTATTACAAAACTTGGAGAATTGGAAAGGCGAGTGCCTCCGGAGTTTTTGCTTGGACCAGATTCACTTGTTTTGCAGGCGGACTTTCATTACGCAAATGTTGAGAAACAACCAACGGTTACTGTTAAAGAATTTGATCGTGTACTTTCCTTTGAGAGCATTGCTGCGATCAAAGCCGCTACGGAAAAGACAAATCCGATCGTGCTTGAAAGTGTAGCGCGAAATAATCCGTTCGTTCCTTAGTTTTTTCGTAGTGTGTCTCGATAGGTTTATGTTGAGTGTTTTTCCACTCTTATCCTTTGTACTGTAAAATATCATTTCTATATCATGGCAGAAGACAATACACCTCCTCAAAATGTTTCATCTGATACTAAAGTTTCTTTGGAGAAGCGCGCTCAGGAATTGGGTGTGACGTATCTTTCTAATGTCCCAAAAAATCTTCAAAAAGAAGATATTACCTTAATTTCTGAAGAGGTTTCGCGTCGCTATGGTATCGTTACTTTCCATAAGGAGGTAGCTACAAATATGCTTCATGTAGCGATGACTGATCCTCAAAACTTGCATGCTCTAAATGTTTTGCGTTTTTTGGCGCAAAAAGAAAAACTTGGTATCGAAGTGTATTTGGCATCAGAAGATGTTATTGAGGATTTACAGAATCACTATGGTAGCGCTGAAAAAGCTGTACAAAGTGCGGTTCAGTCCCTTGGACACGATGCAGAAGATGCGGCAGCAGTAAAAGCAAAAAAGCGAAAGAAGAGTGGTGATGAACTTCTTAAAGAGAATATTCAGGATGCGCCAGTTGCAAAATTGGTACAAGTGATTATCCGACATGCACTTGATGAGGGTGCTTCTGATATTCATATCGAACCTATTGATAATACGTATCGTGTGCGGTTTCGTGTTGATGGTATACTTGTTGCTTCGCTTACGTTCCCACTGGATGTTGGAAAGGCTGTTGTGTCGCGTATTAAAATTCTCTCGATGTTAAAAATTGATGAGAAACGAAAACCACAAGATGGCCGTTTTCGTATCATTGAAAAAGGTAATGCTGTTGATTTTCGTGTTTCTACGTTACCTGTCGTAGAGGGTGAGAAAGTTGTTATGCGTGTTTTGGAAAAGGACCGTCAGGATTTCGATCTTTCCAAGCTTGGTCTTATGGGCTCTCAGCATGAGACATTCCTTGCGCATATCAGGGATCCATTTGGTTTAATACTCATGACAGGTCCGACAGGTTCTGGTAAATCAACTACGCTGTATGCTTTTTTGAGTATCCTTAATGGTGTAGAGGGGAATATTATTACACTCGAGGATCCTGTGGAATACTTTATTCCTGGTATTAATCAGTCACAAGTAAAACCAGAGATCGGTTATACTTTTGCAAGCGGGCTTCGGAGTATTTTGCGTCAAGACCCTGATACGATTATGGTTGGGGAAATTCGTGATGGAGAAACAGCTGAACTTGCTATTCATGCTGCACTTACTGGGCATCTTGTTTTTTCTACTGTGCATACTAACAGTGCAATAGGTGCACTTCCTCGACTACATGATATGGGTATTGAGCCTTTCTTGATCGGTTCTTCTGTCCGTATCATTGCTGCTCAGCGTCTTTTGCGTCGTATTTGCGAAAACTGCAAACAGGAACAGAAAATGCCTGAGAATATTGTTGCGAATGTGCAAGAAGTTATAGCGAATATACAACCAGATGAATTTCAGAAATATGGTTTAGATTTTTCAAAAGGATTTACCTTTTATAAAGGTGCTGGTTGTGATGAATGTGGTCAACTAGGCCTTAAGGGTCGTGTAGCTATTTATGAGGTTGTGCCTGTAGATGAAGAGATTCAAGAGATTATTACGAAAGAGAATGGAGATGTGCTTAAGGTAGAAGAGGTTGTACGAACTAAAGGTGTGCTCACTATTAAGCAAGATGGAATGCTCAAAGTACTTCTTGGTCTCACAACCTTATCTGAACTCGAACGGATTACAGAAGGTAAACTTTTGATTGGTGGAGAATCAGGTGAGATAGATGATGACGAGTCGGCTGTTTAAATTTGGTATGTAATTTGTGATATACTTAGAGAGAATAGGAAGCTCTTGTGCATTCATTTTAGCGAAATATGACGTATGATAAATAACGCTTTGCAGGCTAATCGTGACGTATCTGAGGATTTGGATTCTCAGGGTACGATTATTTTTGAAAGTGACGATGGAAAGGTCGTACCTGTTTCAACTTCAATGCAAGGTGATGATTCTGCTCAGACGACTACGTCGGCGGCATCTCCTGTGAATGCGCGTGCATCTTCTCATGTGCCTGAAGAAATCAATTTACATACTGTCACACCTACGCCTATGGCTGCGAAAACGGATGCGCAAAAGGATACGGATACTTCTCACATTACTGGATTGGAGCAAGGTGAAGAAGTGGCAGAGACTGGTATGTCTTCTGTAGCAGGTACTCCCCAAAAGCGTAAAATTATGGTTGTAGAAGATGATTTTTTTATTAGTGATATTTATGATGTCAAGCTTTCTTCGGCAGGGTATGAAATTATATTAGCGAATAATGGGCGTGAAGCAATTGAGAAATTAACGTCAGGAGTTCGTCCGCATCTGATGCTCCTAGATATTGTAATGCCGTATATGGATGGTTTTGACGTTTTGAAAGCAATGTCTGAGAATGCGCAGTGGCAGAGTATTCCAGTGGTATTGCTTACAAATCTTTCACAAAAAGAGGATATTGATCAGGCTATGAAACATGGCGCAAAAGACTATTTGATTAAATCGCATTTTACACCATCTGAAGTACTTTCCAAGGTTGAGAAATATATTTTGAAGGATTAGATGTTGCAAGAATCTCGTTTTTCCTGAGAATGATCTCGCGAACATTTATAAGAATCAATAAAACTAAAATAAATAAAAAATATGACTACTGCTAATATCGGTGAACGTGTAAAAAATCTTTTACGACTTTCTGCGCAGCAAGATGCTTCAGACTTACATCTTGCCGTTGGTCGATATCCTACCTTGCGTATCGATGGAAAGCTTATTCCTCTTTCACAGGAGTCAATCCTTTTGGCTGATGACACGAAGGCGATGGGTGATTTTTTGATGGATGAAGGACGTAAGGAACAGTTTATTTCGGAAGGTCAGATTGATTTTGCGTATAACTTTGAAGATCGTGTGCGTTTTCGTACGAATGTCTTTTTTCAGCAAGGTCATGTTGGTATTGTGATGCGTGTTATCAATAATCAAATCCGGAGTTTGCAAGAGCTAAATGTTCCTCCAAGCATTTATGAGTTTGCAAATTTTTCTCAAGGACTATTTCTTGTAACTGGACCTGTTGGACATGGTAAATCAACTACACTTGCGGCACTTATAGAACAGATTAACAAGACAAAAGAACATCATATCGTTACAATTGAAGATCCTGTAGAGTACCTGTACACACCAGACCGTTGTATTATCAATCAACGTGAAGTTGGTGAAGATACACATGATTTCCCGACGGCTCTTCGTGCTGCGCTTCGTGAAGACGCTAATGTTATTCTTATCGGTGAGATGCGAGATCTTGAGACTATTTCTACGGCGATTACTGCAGCAGAAACTGGTCATTTAATCTTCGCTACTTTGCATACAAATGATAGTGCGCAGACTATAGATCGTATTGTAGATACATTCCCGTCGCATCAACAAAACCAAGTGCGATCTCAACTTGCAAATGTCCTTCTGGGTGTTCTTTCACAGAGACTATTACCACGTACTGATGGTGGTCGTGTACCTGTGGTTGAAATTATGATTAAAAATCATGCTGTAGAGAATCTTATTCGTGAAGATAAGTCATATCAGATTGATACAGTCATTGATACTGGGCAAAAGGATGGTATGATCTCTCTGGATAAATCTCTGTCGATTTTGTTAAAGAAGGGTATTATTACACTTGATAGTGCTATGACGTATGCTAAAAACCGTGAGTATCTCCGAATGCTTATGGGGCGTGGTGATGACATTCAAATTGAAGACTAATTTATGAAATTTTTATTTAAAGCAAAAGGTAGTGATGGAACCCTCAAACGAGGTACGATCGATGCTAGCAGTACTGAGATGGCAATTGATCTTCTGCAAAAGAATGGGCTTGTGCCGATCGAAGTGCGAGAAGATGTGAAAGAAGGTACTTTCTCTCAAAAATTGGAAGAGATGACCTCCCATATCAATACAAAGGATTTATTACTTTTTTATCGTGAATTCTCAACCCTTGTAACCGCGAAGGTGCCTATTTCTACTGCACTTGAGACAATTTACGAACAATCAAATAATCCTGTTATGCGTCCGATCATTAAACAGATTGGGGCGGATATAGAGGATGGCCTTCCGATATCTGAAGCTTTTGCAAAGCATCCTCGTGTTTTTTCTGATCTTGCTATTAATATGATCAAAGCTGGTGAGATTTCTGGAAATTTGGAAGGGTCAATTCAATATGTTGCGAAAACAACCGAGCAAAATTACCAACTTACTAGTAAGGTGCGTGGTGCTCTCATGTACCCAGGATTTGTGATTACAGTTGCTGGTGCTATTGGTTTTATTGTTGTATCTTTTGTTTTGCCTCGGCTTACGCAAGTGATTGTTGACCTAGAAGTGGATGTGCCATGGTATACACAGATGATGATTAGCTTGGGGAACTTTATGAATGCGTATTGGTGGGCTGTCCTTTTGGTTTTCTTTGTATTTGTTGGTGCAGTTATTATGTATTTGCGTTCTGATGATGGACGTAGAGAGTGGGATGAAGTTAAATTAAAAATTCCTGTTATAGGCACTCTTTTTAAATATGTCTATTTGACCCGTTTTAGTGAGAATCTTTCTATATTGCTTGTAGGTGGTATTCCTATTGTTCGATCACTTCAAATCATTGCTGATGTGGTGCAAAATGCTACGTATCGCAATATCATTCTCGCAGCTGCACAAAATGTAAAAGTGGGGGGCGAGATTCATACTGAATTTTTCAAGCATGAAGAGATCCCACCGATGGTAGCGCGTATGATTAAAGTAGGAGAGGATACCGGACGTATTAGTGATATCTTGAATGATCTTGCAGATTTTTACCGTGAAGAGGTTGATCAGATTACGCGGAACCTTTCTTCTCTCATAGAGCCGGTTCTTATTGTGATTTTAGGTGTCGGTGTCGGTGTTTTGGTGGTTTCTGTTTTGTTGCCAATCTACAATATTGCAGGACAAATTTCATAGTGTGGATAACTTCTTTGAAGGATTTTATCTAAGAGTTTTCTAGTGTATAATAGAGTAGTGAATATAAAAATAAAAAGAAGGGAGGTGACAATAATATGACAAAAACAAAGAAAGGCTTTACATTGATCGAGCTCTTGATCGTTATCGCTATTATTGGTATCTTGGCTTCAATCGTTCTCGTATCTTTGAATAGTGCACGTGAACGAGCTCAGGTTGCTGGCTTCAAAGCTTCAACACAGAGTCTTGTACCTGCGTGGATTATTGAATGTGAAACTGGTACGGCAACTGTAACAACAACAAATGCAAATGTGACTGTTGGAACAATGCCTGCTTGTGATGGTTCAGGTGGTTGGGCAACAACTACAGTAACTGCTGGAGGTGACTACGTAGGAGTAACTTCTGCAGAATGTCAAGGATCTATCTCTCCTACAGGAGCGACCTTTACTGGAACACTTTGTAACTAGTATTTGGCATGTGCGTCTTTTGGGATGTACAACTGCTTAAGAAAATTGCATTTCAAACACAAAAGCTTCTTTATTTAAGGAAGCTTTTGTGGTTTCAGTAGTCTTATAGTAGTGTAGGGGACTTACGTACTTGGCGTGCCTTGTCGTTAAAATCTACATTTTCACTCACTATAGGTAGACCATGGTTTGTAGAAAACCACAATTTTGCCTAAAAACATACTCACGTGCGTAAGTCCTTAGACAGATACTGTTTCTTCTGTTTACAGACATCTCATTTTTTGGGAAAAATGTACTGAGGCTATATACGGATTGCAGAGAATGCGTATAGTGGGAAGAAATAATCTTCCTAAAAACTGTCGGTTAGTAGCGGTGATTTTATAGTACGCACGATTGAGAATTGAGATGTACTATATGGTAATTTTACTAACTACGTTATTATACAAAAATACTGAAAAAAATGAGTAGTAGACCTATACTTGTGTTTATTGCGCCTTCTATTTTTTGCTTTTTGCGTTGAAAAATTATTATCAATAATATGAGCAGTCTTCGTTTTTTGTGGGTTGTTGCAGTAATACCATCTCCAAATAACCACCCAACACCCAAGTGCATACTCTCGCGGCTGCGACACCTACCACAGCTGCTTATGGATCTAGACACACTGCGCATCTGTGGCAGATGTCTCGCTCATGAGAGAGCACACGTAATGTAGGCTGGTTATTTGGAGATGGTATAAGAACCTGTCTACGATCTTTTCTTTCGCTAAAATTTCCCCATTTTTCGTTGCAAAATGCATTGATCTCGTCATGGTATCTCGATACCATTTCCTCGATCACTTCATTTTTCACTATAAAAATGGAAAAATTCGCCTGCAAAAAAAAGATCGTAGACAGGCTCTAAGAAACCTGTTTTTGATTGGTGATTTATTGTTGTGGAATTTTATAGAGTACGAACATTTCTGATTCGATTACTGGTATGAGATTTTTTTTGGCGAAATTTTCGGTAGCTAGTATTTTTTGTTGTAGTGTTTTGCTTTCACTGTTCATCAGTTTGAGACCATTTGCAAAAAAGTAATACTCAATGTCGAGATCGCGTAGTCTCTGTACTTTTTCTTGGTTTGTGCCAGTTTGTATGATGCAGTTTAATTTATCGAGATACCGATCAAGTAAAATCCTGTTGTGATTGTTTTTTATGTAGTAGGTGCTTGTATGGGCGGTCATGAGAATTTTTTTATTGCTATTTTGTGGGTTGTTAAGTTCTTTTATCAGAGGGATTACATACTGTCCATACGTTGTTTTTTGCGTTGTAGCAAATTGAATGATATGCGGTAGACCAAAGTAACCCATTCGTAACGTGAGCATCACAAGAAGGCCTGCTATAGTGATATATGAAATAGCTATGATGATATTACTGTTTTTGACTGTAGTATATACGTAGGGTATGAGAAGTAACAGGAAAATCATTCCGGGATAGTTGTACCATAGAATGTTTTCGCCCCCCAAATACCACAGTAGCCAATTAGAGAATGCTAGGGTGATGATTATTATCTCTCTTTTCTTGGTACTTCTTTTGTTTTTTAGCTGTGATACTGTGAGTATGATTGCTAAGATGAGGTAAAATGAGAAAAGGAATGATGTGTCTGTAAAGGTAGCATGTATACTGTCATTTTTTGATCCAATTGATATCCATGGAAGGAGTGTTTCTGTGAGAGCTGAATTTGATGCCTCTGAGAATCTACCAATATCTTCGCTATAGCCTGTCATGACGCACTGTGATTTATCGATGCCGATTTGAGCAAATTCGTCTTTCGTTTGAAGTGATGGTGCATGCCTGTTTGTGCTTAAGAGTATTGCGCGGTCTTCAAATGATACTATGGTTCCTTGTGTAATAATTGTGTGGTGAAACCACATTACAAGTGGTACAGTTCCACATGCAAGTGCTATGGCATAGTCGGTGCATTTAAGTTTATGATGTTTTTTGAGTGAGAGTATTAGTGCTGCTGTGAGTAATGGTGCGATAAAAAAGAGACTCGCGATTTTGATTGTGATCGCCATTGCTGAGAATAGACAACACAGGTATAGATAGTACTTTTTTTGCGGATTATGCAACCATTCTATAAAGACCCATAGACTTAGTGTGGTAATAAAAAATAGTAACAGCTCCACTTTAACTTCACGAAGGAGAAATGTCCATGTCATTGGAAGGAATAACCATGTTGCTGCAGCAATGATAGCCCCGCGTTTTTCTGGGTAGATTCTAGTTGCTAGTCCATATATTGCCGCAGCTGCTAATACCGCAAAGAGCATGTTCAGTGCGTAGGCGTAAACAGCATTTTGTTTGAGGATGAAACTTGTGGCTGCGAGTAGTTCGAAGGGATAGGGCCTTCCACCTGGTATCACACTTTCTGTTTGTGCTATGAGATTTGCTTTATTGAGGTATGTTGTTGCATCGTCAAATCCTCTGGGGGTAGGACGGAGAGAATCGATTAGTGTTGCTGATAAGAATAGTATTATTAGAAGGATTGTAGGTGTTGTGACTTTTCTAATTGAGAATGTAATTTTTCTTTTTCGGAATAATAAGGGTATGAGTCTTAACCAGGTTTCATGCGTTAGTATGATTATGCAAGCGTATATGGTAAGTAGTGATAGTTTTGAGAGTAGTTCGAAGAACCCTAGAACATAGAGGATCATCGTCCATCCAACTATGCCTATTCCACATAAAATAAGAATCTCTAATAAAGTATTGTTAATTTTATTTTGTTTTCTACAAATGATGTTCCATAGGATTTTTCCTAAGGCATGGAAGGCTGATGCAGCTATGCAAATCCAGAGTATTTGAGAGCTGTATTGTGTGACGATCAGAACATTGTGTGAGAATATTTCTGATATTTGGTTTATTGGTGCTGTTAGAGGAAATAATATGCGTATGTAAGCGGCAAAGTTTATTAGAAGAACTGTTATTAAAAGAAAAATGAGGCTATACCATAGCGGGGAATGGTTCAATACAATTTCACTTTTAGCATTTCTATGAAAAATGATGAAAAGTGCTCCAGTGCAGACAAAAATGAGTATTGGAGAAATTATGTGCATGAATACTGTGGGTCCGAGGGGTAACAGAGTGATTGATGCAATGTAGTTTGGTTTTTGTAGATACCACAATACGGCCATCGCACATCCTAGTAGGATTGTTCCAATCGGTAGAAATTTCTTTAGCATATAATAAGTTATGGTTTTTAACAGTATTATTGAGACATTTTAGCATGTGATGTGATTGCTGTATATTTTATCAGTTCGTATTTGTGTATGTTATACTCGAAGCATGGCTACTTTTTTGGACTTGCATTATTATGTTATTATTCCGATTTACAATGAAGATCCTTTGATCGTTCATCGTGCTTTGCATGTTGTTTTGCAAAATAAAAATGCTAGTATTGTTGTTATCGATGATGGCAGTGCAGAGGTTTTTTTTAGTGATGCGTCTCGTGTTACTGTATTGCGCCATGTTGTTAATCGTGGAAAGGGGGCAGCTGTTAAGACTGGTATGGCTTATGTAAAAAGGTGTGGTGGTGGTGTTGTT
>CALIRC010000132.1 GCA_938044295.1 Minisyncoccota bacterium | reverse complement strand
AGTACTTAAAAGTGCTGTATTAGGAAGATAATACTGATCAAGAAGAATTTTATACGACTCCAGGATATGTTTGTCACGAATATCACCTGACTTCTTTGGTCCGATAACAGGATGCATGAGCAAGCCATCAACACGTGCAAGCGCGTCTTTCTGAACAAATTCATGCGATTTATGCGGTGGGTTCCGAGTTTGGAAAGCGGCAATCGTACTCCAGCCCAATTTTTTAAAATTCTCGCGAACAGCAGAAGGTGTTAATCGATAGTCATCCAAAGCACTTTTGTTCATACGTAATATATCCAAAACTTCCGCTCCAACAAAATAGGCTTTACTGTCTAAAAAACGAGACACACCTGGATGTTCATGATCGTCTGTTGCAAAGA
Organism: Minisyncoccota bacterium; assembly: GCA_938044295.1. Classification (GTDB taxonomy): domain Bacteria; phylum Patescibacteriota; class Minisyncoccia; order Moranbacterales; genus JAHDCW01. Next base: position 8,716 of record CALIRC010000132.1, on the reverse strand, counting down.
TTGCACGCGCCGTGGTTAATTTATCGATTTTATAAAAGGAAGGTTTTCCAAGTAATGCAGCACAACCATCATCCGTTTCAATGACAAAACGATCGACATCTTTCAACAAAAGCATATCGGCCTCAGTGACATCTAACACAATAGGCATAGCCCACACACGACCATCATGTAAACGCATTTCAGTAGTGATCGAATGAAAATCCGATACATCAACAAACCCTTTTAACGGAGCGTACACGCCATAAAAAAGATTCCACGCATCTTGAAAAACGCCAACATCAACTATTATTGATTTCATATGAAAAATATTGATGTAAATTATTCTTTGTGTTCACTGCGATATAACCATGATCTAAAGATATGCGAGATAAGCCGTAGTCAATTGGTTGCCCTTTCAGATCACATAAAATACCACCAGCTTCACGCAAAATACAATCCGCAGCAGCAACATCCCAAACACTTGATCGATCACTAGAATTAATATAAAGCTCGGCATTGCCATGTGCAATCTGAGACATTTTATACCCAGCAGATCCCATAGGTATAGCTTTCATAGAGTACCTTTCGGCGATCTTTTCTTCATGCGCACCCAAATGGTTCCTACTAACAAGAATGCAACCATTTTCTAGACCATCTTCAGAAACAGCAAGCTTCTGCTTGTGATTTCCACACTCGAAATACGCACCACTACCCTCTACGCCCCAATAAAGATGATCATGCGCAGGTGCATACACAATACCCGTGCGAACAACGCCTCTAGATACAAATGCAAGCATAATAGAAAAATCACCCGACTTTTGAATAAAATCCTTTGTGCCGTCAATTGGATCTAAGATCCAAAAGTCTTCAGATGAATCAATATGGTATCGACGATCGCCCTCCTCACTTAGAATTGGATATCCAAACTTTGCCAACTCCCCACTAACAAATTCATGTACGTGTCGATCAGCATCTGTAACGGGAGTAGAATCACTCTTAGAGGTGATTTGATAATCAGAGTCATAGTGAGACATCGCTATCTCTCCAGACGAAACCACAACAGAACGTAAAAAATCAAAGTCGACCATATTGTGCAAGAAAATCAATAATTTGTCTAGAATTTTCGGGCGCTAGCACATCAGCAGTGTGAACGACTAAGTCAGGATTGAGAGGTATTTCATACGGATCATCTACACCAGTAAAGCCTTGCATGTGGCCTTCTTGTGCGAGCTTATACATACCTTTCACATCGCGCTTTTTGCACTCATCAAGTGGTGTATCGACAAAAACCTCCACATATGACTCACCAATAATTTTTCGCGAGTTCCGTCGAATATCTTCGTAAGGAGAAACAAATGCCATGATCACGATGACATTATTTTCACTAAACATCTTCGCAATATAAGAAAGACGTTCAATATTAGTCCTACGATCAGCTTTCGAAAAACCCAAATCTTTACATACCGTAGAACGAACAACGTCACCATCCAAGCGCCGTACTTGCGACCCTTGTTTTACTAATTGTTTTTCCAACTCGATTGAAATCGTAGTTTTACCACTACAAGGCAAACCAGTAAGTGCGATTACAGGTGTTAGTGTCTGCATAGAGATTATCAAATGATCCATTCATGGTTAACGCGAACAATACCGCCTCCTTTGTGTTCTCCTGGGTCAAGAGTAAGAATTTCATAGTCACCTATATCCTCAGAGGCTCGTGCTACTACCTCCCACTCATCATTTTTCTTAGAATCTGCAAGAAAAATCGTAGCATCAACTCTCAAATTTCCTATATGAAAGTCACGATCACTGATCGCAATTATAGCACGATTTTCTCCCTGAACCCAAGTCTGCGAGAAATCATCAATATGTGTATTCGTACCAAATATAAAACAATTTGTATTTTCCTCATAAAGCTGCACACCCACTGCCATAGATCGATGAGGCATTTTTTTAACATCAAATATTATTGTGACAACTAAAGAGTCCTCAGTATCATTTTGTACTTTCAAATCAAGAAATGTAATATTTGAACCATGTCTCTGAGACGTTGTCTTGGACAGTTCTTTTTGGATTTGTTCACGCTCCAAACGTTCTCGATGTTCTTTTTGGATTTGTTCACGCTCCAAACGTTCTCTACGTTCTCTCTCAAGCATGAGATGGTGCATCTGTTGCCGTTTTTTCTCCTTACGAGCATGATCTCTTTTTTGTAGTTCAGTTTTTTTGGCTGCAAGTTTCAATTGTCTTTCTGCCTTTGTCATATTGAGATCCGCATAACGATCTGCAACACGATCAGGATCACCAAACATCTCAATTTTCCCTTTATGTAAAAGAATCGCGCGATCACAATGCTCTCGAACTGCTGACATATTATGTGTTACAAGAACTACAGTTTTCTTCTCTTTTTTATATTGTTTAAAATGATCTATACATTTTTGTTGAAATCGACTATCACCCACAGCAAGAACCTCATCCATAAGAAGAATATCTCGATTTGCATGAATCGAGACCGAAAAAGCCAAGCGACCTTTCATGCCAGAAGAATAATTTTTCACTTGTTGATCAATAAACTCCCCAACCTCAGAAAACGATACAATACTATCAAATTTCGCAGTGACTTCATCCTGCGACAACCCAAGAATTGTTGCGTTCAAATATATATTATCACGACCAGAGAGTTCGGGATTAAATCCAATACCAAGCTCTAGAAAAGGTGAAATCTCTCCTCGAATCTTCACATCTCCAGAGTCCGGCGTATAGACATTTGCCAAGCACTTAAGAAGAGTTGATTTTCCAGATCCATTGTGACCTAAAATACCAACAAACTCACCTTCATAAACTTCAAAAGAAACATTGTCGAGTGCAAAAAATTCTTCATATGTGTTTTTAGAAAAAAGATTAATAAAAGCCCCACGCACACTATCGATTTTTTGGTGAGGTACTAGAAATTTTTTGCGAAGTCCAGAGACAACAATCGACTTCTGACGTGCACCATTTTTTTTCTTTTTTGCGCCCATACTAAATATACTCAGCAATTTTGTTTACTTGAAAACGGTACGCCAAAATTCCAAAAAAAAGTACAGCAATAATAGTAATACCAAAAAGAGTGTATTGCCAAAAATCTGCGAAATGACCGTTAATGAGAGCTTCTTTGTTGAAGTGAATTATAAAAGCCACTGGATTTGCCAAGATAATCTGGTGCCATTTTTCAGGAAGCATACTAAGTGGATAAAGAATTGGTGACAGATACATAAGAGCCCGTGTCACAACCTCCCAAATCATTGCAATATCACGAAAGCGCACGAAAAGCGGTGCTGCAATAAGCGAAAAACCAATGATAAACAGGTAAAGCATGATAATAAAAAAAATAAACATTAGCACAGAAGAAAGAGATGGTACAAATTTATACCATGCAAAAAATCCAGCAATCACGATAAGATTCATAAGAAAAATGAGAAATGCATTAAGCGTGGAAGCAACAATAATCGTCCAACGTGGTACAAATATTTTTGTGACTAACTGTGACTTAGAGACAAGCGAACGAAGTCCTGCACTTGTCGCCTCAGAAAAAAATAAAAAAATCATTAAACTTGTAATAAGCTGAAGAGAATAATACTCTATGCCACCATCTCGCGCAAAAAGTGAAGAAAAAACAAAATTAAGAATTGTAAAAAGCAACAAGGGCTGCAAAAGAGCCCACACATAACCCAAGACAGAGTTTTGATAGCGTAACTTAAAATCCGTAATTGCAAGTACCCAAATTAGATTTTTGTACTTCCTATACTGAGAAACAGCATGCGTAATCATCTCAAAAGTAGAAATTTCCTTATAATATGGTCTATTGTAGCACTCCCAGAAATCTTTGTCATTGTCTCATAACTGCAAATTTTTTATACTCCATCAAAAATCTATCACATAAAATACTACACAAACAAAACAAACTCATCATTTACAGAATCACGTTACCCATTGCACAATAAAAGTAGTCCGACTATAGTAAAGAAGTCAATCATCAAACAAAAAAAATGAGCACAATAGTACTGCCAGAATACACTATAGACGATCGCATAACTAAAGCAGCACAGTATTTTTCTCAAGGCGCAATCCGTGTCAAAGCCCCCAAAGAAATACTCGAAGAAAGTAACTGTACGCAAAAAGTTACAGCACATCTCCGTACAAAGAAAAAGTTCACAAATCAATCACATGAAGAATGTATAAATACAATCGAAAAGTCACCACTACTACTTGGAGCTCTTCTTGTTGATCTTGGCTATGCTGATGGCCTCGTTGCGGGAGCACACTATGCAACTGCTGATGTACTGCGCGCTGGAATTCACATCATTGGCACAAAAGAAGGTACAAAAACTGCCTCTAGCAGTTTTGTAATGACATTAACAAACAGAGAAAAAATACTATTTGCAGATTGTGCAGTCATTGCACACCCCACTGCACTGCAACTCGCTGAAATTGCAATAGCATCAGTCTCCACAGCAAGCCAAAATGCTATCGAAAATCCTTCTGTCGCATTTCTTTCTTTTTCAACACATGGGAGTGCTTCAGATAAAAGCATTGACACAATCAAAGAAGCGATGAAAATCCTCAAAACACACCCACAATATACCGGATTCACTTTTGATGGAGAAGTACAATTTGACACGGCAATCATTCCGGAAATAGCAAAGAAAAAGGCACCAGAATCACCATACGCGAAATCACCTGCCAACATACTAATATTCCCTAATCTTAATGCAGGAAATATTACTTACAAAGCCGTAGAACGCTTAGCGGGCGCGAAAGCAACAGGACCAATTCTGCAAGGCTTCAAAAAACCCATAAACGATCTTTCACGCGGTTGCAATATACAAGACATAGTAGAAATGATCAAAATCACTGCACGACAATCACAATCAAATACAAAGTAAATCAACTGACACGATACGAGCACGCGGGGTATGAAAGCAATGCGCACTTCGTTCATTTCACATCTTTGACAACAATCTGCTAAGTATGTGAATCCTTATCCTGCCTCACTTCGGAAGTAGATGTGACTACGTCACACATACTTCCCTCAGTTTGTTGCGTGATAAGAAGCAAAAGACTTCTTTAGGTGATGTAAGTCAAGGCATCACCACTACAATTCTTTCCGTCAAAAATTATTCAGCTGCAGAAAAACATTTCTTGTGAATCGTATTGTATGCCCCATTTTCATTTACACAATTTTTCCGCGCAATTTCTTCAGCATCATCAGTATCCGAAATTTCAAGATTTGCTTTTGCCTTCTTTTTTACAAGCTCATCTACATTTTCATCACCATCCTTAAAGCACTTCCCTTTTTCAAGATTGTAGACACCTCCAGAATCAATACAAGCTTCCACATCTTTATCTTTTTCAGCAGACTCCGTTTCGACGACATCCACTGGAGCAGATTCCTGTGCGTCATCTTTCTGAACTTGGGCTGGCTCAAAATACGAATCAATGCCAGGTAAAGAATCACCCACCTCTTGCGGAGACTCCTCGGCTGGTGCAGACGAAGGAGATGCCGGTTCTGAATCGACAAAATCCGAAGAATCGCGAACTGCCGTCTCTTGTAATTGAGAGTCATCTTTTGCAGTTCCCACAGGAGGATAAACGTGCTTTCCTACAGTAGTGTCAGTGTCAGAATCCTGAGAACACCCTACCAGTACAAAAGCAGCAAAAAAAACGCTAGCCATAAATAGAAACTGACGTGAAAAAAATACTTTCATATTAATAAAATCATAAATAATATTTCCATTATAAAGCAGTTACGTCAAAAAAGCTAATACAAAAGAAATATCAAGAAAAAAATTATTCAAAGCCGATTTTCGAATCATTACGAGAATCAATGTCCTGAATACTCCCATTTTCTTTTTCATACCGCTCCAAACTCTCTTGCATAGCATTGAGCATGCGTTTGAAATGTGCAGGCGTTGTAGTGACCTTCCCCACCACTTTCCCAGATGGTTCAAAAATATGCGCAAACATAAGACGAAACTCTTCTCGCGTATACATAACTTGCATCATATTTGCGTATTCAGCACCTGTAATATGGTCTGATATTTTCACTTCACGTTGCCCTCGTCGATTCTTAGCTTGTTTAGATTTCTCTGTCATAAAATACGCTTACTTAGTTTATAAATACTACAATCACCGATCAAATAACCCTAGACTTTAATTAGCACCATTATACTACGCAAAACAAAAAAATACCGCAATGCAGAAGCATACAAATCAAAAATACCGCAAAAATGTATTAAAAGCATTATTTATAAGTAAAAAAACGAAAAGACTGGACAAAAGGTAAAAATTATGCTATAAGTAAGTAGGTTTAGAAATTGCTCATTCACATGAAACAGGAGTATAGAAAATGTTTGGCATCGAAATTGATTTTTGGGGATTTATCCTAGGACTTTTCCCATGGTGGGTTTGGGGGCTTATCGCCCTTGGAGTACTTATGCTAATAGGTCAGTATTTTTTAGAAGAAAAAACGACAATCATCCTAGAAAAAGTGACAAGTATAGCTGAACAATCATTTCTAGCAGTTGTATTACCACCACTGAAAACACTTGGGAGATTTCTCAGAAAACCATGGGTACTATTCCCACTCATCGCACTAGGGATCGGCACTAGCATGTATGATTCCTATCAAGCAAACGCACCGCAAAGGTTTGATGATGCTTTCAACGCATTAGCAAAAGTCGCCTACAGTATGGCATTACCAGATCAAGGTTGCCTGGTAACAGTAATTCCATTCTCCGATGGCGCAGCGGAAATATACTCGGCTCGCATTATTTCAACCAACAAAAAAATGCAAAACCGATATAATATTGATATATATAGGCAAAATAAAGGCTTTCTTACGAAAGTAGGAATCAACAAAGAAGAAAATCTCTTTACCCTAAAGTTTGCTGAGACAGATCAAAACAAATGGAACGTAAAGGGTGAAGGGTACGCACGAAAGAGAGCTCATGCACTTCTTAAGCAAATTGAAACACAAGAATGTAATGAATCTCAAATTTCACAAGAACAAGAAAAAGTATCTACAATTGAGAAACAAAATCCTGAAAAAGATTTAGTAGAAAATGAAACAACCAGTGAGGTGCTGCAAGATCCAGATAACCCTGAAGAACCTGAAGACAACAAATGGCATCGGATAAAAAAATGGCTCCCATTCAGAGAGTGACGCTCACTTCAACTGACTGCATGATAAACATGCAGTCAGTTTTTTTAAAAAAATTTGATGCAATTTTACAATAAGAGTCAGGTACTTAAGTATAAGTTAGGCAAAATCGAGGCTTTTTACGAAACATGATCTAGCTATGGTAAGTGAAAAACGTAGATTTCTATCTCGAAGTACACCAAGTGCGTAATGCCTATAGTACCGAAAAACTACATACTGAGGACTTCCTCCCCTTAGTGCAATGTGAGGCACAAACACTATTTTTTCTGTAAGGCGCACAGATTCGTAGCAGTGTGTAAAGTGAGGAAGTCCTAGTACTAACTAATGATCTGCATAGCTTGGTATGCCACAAAACCATTAAAAGCTGCATTACCAATCGCTACAATCGTTGCCACAGGCAAAATCCTATACCCGAGGAATCCAATTGGCATTGTAATAAGTTCATTTGGCAACGGTACAAAAAGCACCCACAACCCAAGAAGGAACAGAGGAAGGATGAAACTCTTTTTTTGTAATTTTTCCAGACGAACTAAAATTTTACTAGGGTGATTATGAAAGGCTCTACGAGAATATCGTCCGAGCGCATAAGCACCCATATCCACGAGCGTGGCCGCCAGGACAATCACAGCAACAACGATAAAAAAAGAAAGTCCAGCATTCACCCACGTCGGTGTAAGAGTAGCAGTGACAATCGGAATGAGAAAATTAAAACTATTCAAAAATGAAAACACAAAAACACCAAAGTATCCACCACTACCCGCAATACGCTGTACCACCTCGCTACCAACAAATTGCTTTTGCAAAAGAATAACTGCCAAAAGCACCATCAATCCAAAAGCACCACGTATAATATATTTTCTCATAAAGCTATTATAGCACTGATGTTGCAAAAAATCTTAAAAAATGGTATATATAGAACATCGCACACCTTAAAAAGAGGATCTCATGCAAGCAGACTGTTATTCATTTGGCAGAGGACTGCCACTCTCGATACATGGGGTATGCATAGTACCCTCATTTGTATACGCAGAAACACTTGGCGCTGTATGCTCCGCATTCGTAGTTCCTGTTGACAAGAAATTATATCACGTCTACGGAGACATGTATCCTCTATTCTCAATACCCCCTGATCAAGTGGAGGACCACATGCTAGTATGCGATGATATTTGCGAACTAGCACTAACAGGTGATGATATTGTCACGACCAAGACTACCATCACAGAAAAATTAATAAAAGGAGATTTGCAATTATTCAAGCCCGATAGACAAAATTGTCTCGAAAACATTTTTCCAACAAAAATAGAATTGCAAAACCATCTAGCAGCAAAAAAAATGCACTAGACCTGTCTCCAAAAAACGCCATCAAACAAAGCGAGTATCCAAAACGATGCTCGCTCATTTTTTATACCATCTCCAAATAACCAGCCTACATTAAGTGTGCTTTCTCGTGAGCGAGACATCTGCCACAGATGCGCAGTGTGTCTAGACCCATAAGCAGCTGTGGCAGGTGTCGCAGCCGCGAGAGTGTGCACTTGGGTGTTG
>CALIRC010000131.1 GCA_938044295.1 Minisyncoccota bacterium | reverse complement strand
TTTTTTTAATTAACACAGCCCTTCGGGGCGCAAAAACAAAAAGATGACTGAAGAAAAATGTGTCTCTTGTGGGTGTGATTGTATGCCTGCAGACGTAACAAACGATGATGCTTCTACTGTAGATGAGCATCATGAAAGTGATGAAGCACAATTTGCTGTCCTTCTCGCTCTTGTCCCTGCTATGGCTATGACCTTCTTTAATATGGCTGGACTTCTTTAGGACTTCGGATTTCCATTCATCGAAAAAACCACCTTTGGTGGTTTTTTTTGTTGTTCATTTTTTGCCTGCTGTGCCCTTCTTAGTTGGTTTCTTTATGTATACTTGTGTTATTTCGTCAGCATTTTTCCTAAGTCAAGTGTTTCATCGATGCGGATTTGTGCGATGAACTCATCGACGTGTGAGACGATAATCATCGCCCCCTTGTATTGGTCAAGTGCTTTTGCGATCATTGGTATATGACGGAAGTTGATGTGATTTGTGGGCTCATCGAGAATAAGCAGTCCTGGCTCGAGAAGTACGATCTGAGCAAATGCTACAAGTCCTTTTTGTCCCTCTGAAAGGTGTTTAATCTGTGTTTGCATCACTGTGCGTGATAGTAAGAAACCTGATGCAACTGAGCGCATGCGCTCTTCATCTTTCTCGATCATTACACTCATTAGCGCATCAAAAACATTCTGTTCGAAATTGAGTGTTGTAAAATCTTGACGATAATACCCTACACGGATTTCATCGCTAATGACTGCTCCTGTATTGTCCTGAGATGCCAGCTTTTCTAATAGTGTCGTTTTTCCAATGCCATTTGGACCGATGAGGTGAAGGTGCTGGTTTTTGCGTAGTGCAAGCTCGGACTTTTTTTCTTGTGGTTTGTGGTTTTCCATTACTGTAAGAGAGGAAACTGTGATGATGTCTCCATTGATTTCTTCTTGGACAGGAATGTCAAACGGACGAATTGGCTTATCTTCTCTACGTACTTCTACTTTTGATTCTTCCATCTGCTGTGCCTCGTCTCGCATCTTACGTGCTACAAGTCGCATTTTTCCACCTTTGTTAGCAAAATAGTTTGCTTTTTCTTTGTTTTCGCGGATTTTTTTCTCGTACTGCGCATTTTTCATGTGCTCTTTCTCGATCCGCGCCTTTATTTCTTCGACGACTGTGTAGTAATCGCCAACATATTGCTCGACTTTATGTGTCCATACGTCTAGATAGAGCACACCATCGGTAAAAGTGTTTAGAAAATCAGCGTCATGGGATATCACAATACATGTTTTTTCGCTACTCATAAGAAACATCATCAGATGACCTATTCCTTCTGCATCTAGGTTATTTGTTGGCTCATCCAGCAGGAGCACATCTGGATCTTGAATCAGTGCAGATGCAAGGAGTAGTCTTGCTTGCTGCCCTCCGGAGTAGCTGTTTACTTTTTTTTCGATTGGAATGGAGAGATTAACGATATCTAAAACTTCTCTAATCTTGCGGTCGAGATCGTATGTTTCTCCGTCAAAGTAGTGCGCAAAAAATTCTCGCACAGTGAGTTCTAGTTGATCGCGAGGTACTACCTGTTGCGCGCATGCAATTGACAGATTTTCGTCGATGTAGACCTTACCTGATAGAGCTTTTATGTTTCCCTGCATCAGATTAAAAAGCGTACTTTTGCCAGCTCCATTTTGGCCCATGAGTGCAATTTTGGAGCCTTCGCGAACGGTAAAAGACGCCTCATCGAGGGTCACCTTACCGTCACTGTATTCAAAAGTAACGTTTTGAAATCTAATTGCGAGGTTCTCAGCAGCCATGCATATGGAAATTAATGTTATCCCATTCTATACTGAATTTGGCTTTTTGGAAAGTTCCTGATTTGCTTTCTTGCTTAAAAGTTGTTTTTGTGCTTTAATATATCTACTCTTCAATGGAACTGATTTCATGCGTTTACTCTACCTCGTTCTTTTACTTTCTTTTTCTTCTGTGCACGCTTCATTTCTTGAAGATGTGGCTTATACCTCTCACGATATACTTTATCAAAAGTCATTTCACCTCCATTATAAACCTTTTGAAGGTCTTTTGCGTGAGCAACAGCGTAATCCTCACAGTTTTGATGATACTCCAGATAACCGGCGACAGCATGTACTAAGTTTTGGGGCGATGGGAGCATTTTGCCTTTCGATGCAACGATCATGGTTAAGATGTTCATTATCTGCATCTGGTATTGGCTTAGGCGCAGAAAGCCTCAATCTTCATCCAGACTACCGTGAAACTGCAGTGGGTCTTGTGAAGTCTTTTACTGTTAGCAAATACTTGGATAGTGTTTTTACGTTCTCTGGCATGCGCTATGGCACTTATCATTTTGGTGTGACGTTTGCATGGTAAGAAAGAAAGTATATCAAAAAATGGAAAGCAGCTTATGTTTTAAGCTGCTTTTTTAATTTGGACTTGGTATGAAAAAAGAATCTAATATGGGGTGGTTTTTTCCTACTGCGCATGTATTACCTTCTTCTCTTACAGCTGCCTGTGCTACGAGTTGTTCTTGTGTGAGCTTTGGCTTGGGCGCTACCTGTGTGGCTCCTGGTGCTGATTTTGCTCCTCCGAGTTTTTTTACAGCGACAATTTTTGCTTTGTCTTTTTTTGTGTTGTATTCAATATAGGTTGTTTCGCCTGGACGTGCTGTTACGAAAATAATGCCTTTGCGATCATCAGATTTTCGAATCTTTTTTTTATTATTGGTTTCGTGTGGAGCGCAGCTTTCTTCGCATTTGTAGAATTTAATTTCATAAACGCCATCTTTTGCATCATCAAATGTAGCATTTTTTCCAAATTCTACTTCCACATACTTTCCGTCACGATACATCATTGCTTTGTATCTGTAAGACTTTCCCCCCGTTATAGTATATTTTATAATTGAACCTCCATTTTCTAATACCCATTGCGGCTTTCTGTAACCCTCCCCCCACCATGCATCTGCAAGTGCGATCGATGCTGGTGCTGTGAGAATAGCCGCGATTATAAAAATTGTGATGCTTTTTTTGTAGTGTAGTATTATTTGTGATGTCTTCATAACTTTTTCTCTCAGCAAAACTAATTGCTCCCAAGGATACCATTACTATACATCTTTGACAATGTTTCTCTTTTCGTGCTATAAATGGAATTGTTAGATCTCGTACGCGTTTTTTGACTAAGTTCGTCTATGTTTGCCGTTTATATCGGCTTTTTTATACAGATTTCTCAGGTTTTGCATCACAGACCATAAATATATCGCTTTCCACTTTAGTCCAATCATAAATATACTTTAAATGTCGCCACGTAGAAGAAGCGTACTAACGATTGTTTTTGCCCTCCTAGGGATTGTTATACTGACTATTATCCTCCTCACACAAACACAAAAAGGGGATGAGCTCACCACACAGGTACAAAAACTCCAAGAACAACAAGCTGTTTTTGCTTCTGGTGAAAATGTTTTTGCCTATAAGGGCAAAACTTTTGTGAAATATGATCATGAACCAGTCAATGCTGTTATCTATACCTCAGCATCTTGTGCAGCTTGTGCTGATGAGATCTCTAAAATCTCACATAAGATCAAGACTGCTGTTCCAACTATCAAAGAAATTGTAATACGCGACACGGATATTGCACAATTCAAGAAAGAAGCACTTGCAAACAATGTTGCATATCTTCCTGGAATACTCTTTTCTCCTGAAATTGTGCAGACTGATTTTTATACATCTGACCCTTCTTTCTTCCATCAATTAAGTAGTGGTAGTTATCAGTTCTACTCACATGTTTTTGGTCATAAGCCTATGAAGTACATAGCCTCACCAAAAAAAATGCCTGGCTTTAGCGAATCTGAGAAGGTATTAGCTACTAAGAATGCTCAAGTGTCTGATTCTGCACCGACGCCAGATCCGACGATCGAAATTCACGCTTTTCTTACTACAGATTGCCCTTCTTGTAAGACAGCACATGATACACTCAATATCCTTGCGAAAAATAATCCAGGTGTTAAAATCGTTCGTCATTTTTCTCAATCGCGTCAGACAAAGGACCATCTTGCCACTCGTGCTGTTGCATGTGCGACGTTCATGGGTAAGGGTGATTTGTATACGAATACCATTTTCCTTCGCCAGGCTGCGTGGCTTTCAGTTGCACAATTGCAACCAGTGCTTGAGCGTTATGCTACAACCCACGCACTTAATGCTGCCGACTTTTCCACGTGCCTTATGGCAGAAAAAAATGACGATGTACAAAAACAGGATGATCTTTTTGCAACGTTTGGCGTTACTGAAGTACCTACTATTTTTGTGGGTGAGCAATCATTTGTTGGTGTGCAGAAAATTCCTACACTACAGCAAGCAATTACTGAACAGACTACTTCGCGTACCACCCAACCATCTGTCTCTCGATAGACTTTGCATACCAAAGACGTATTTGTAGAATTTTTTGATTTATTGTAGTTTTAGGACTTACGTACTTGGTGTACTTTTTCGTTAAAGTCTACGTTTCCACTCACCATAGATAGGCTATGACTCTTGAAAAGTCTTGATTTTGCCTAGAATTACACTCACGTGCGTCAGTCCTAACAGTAATGCTTTTTTTGCACCTTCTTTAGATTTTTTGAACTTTTCTATTATGTCTATTGTGCGCAGTTTGTTTGATCATTTACACCTGGGACTTATTGTTTTTGTCGTCACTTTTGTGAGCCTTGAACTTTACCATCAACCAATCCAGGCATCTTCTTTACCCTACACTCCTCTTCCTCCTGTTGTCCCAACTGTTGATCTAGCTCCAGATCAAAAGAAAATACACCCACGCCTTAGTGGATTAGATACGTGGGAGCGTCCAGATGGACCGTGGCGTGTTGCATTGCAAGTTGGCCACCTCAATACTGCCAATGCACCAGATGAACTTCGCAGTATCCGCAATAACACAGGCACTTCCTACGGCACACTTACAGAAGTGGCACTTAATGCTCAGATTGCACAACATGTCCGTGATATTCTTGAGGCTGCAGGCGTTCGTGTAGAAATACTTCCCACAACGATTCCACCTAATCATTGGAGTGATGTTTTTGTCTCAATCCATGCTGACGGCAATGCCTCTCGTTCTGTGCGCGGTTTTAAAACAGCGCCCTCCTGGAGTGATTTCACTGACAAAGGACATCTTCTTGCACATGCAATCTCTACTGCGTATGCTGAGGCCACAAACCTCCCACTGGATCATAATATTACTGCAAATATGCGTGGATATTACGCTTTTAATTGGCGACGATTTAATCATTCAGTACACCCTCTTACGGTTAGCGCTATTGTGGAAACTGGTTTTCTCACCAATGCACAAGATCGTCTTTTTCTGACACAAAACCCTGAGCTCAGCGCTCAGGGCATTGCAGATGGCATCCTTTTTTTTCTCAGAAATGATGCTGCACGTTCGATGCTTTAATTTTTGCAGATTCTCGCAATTATTATCGTGCGATCTTTAACTCTTCCATGAAGAACGTTTCGCCAGTAGAGCTTCCACCATCTTTGAGTACGATTCCACTGAGTGCGAATCCACTACCGGAAAATGCACCTACTGGAATTGTGATTGTTTGCCATTGACTTTTTAGCGTTGCAAAATCTGATAGCTTATATTCTGCTATTTTTGCATTGCCTGCGCCGTAGAGAGAAATCGTAAGATCATTATTTACATTACTTTCATCCGCTCTCATAGTCAGAATGATTTCATCGCTTGCATCTACTTGTACAGGTTGATTTGCGTGATAGTACAGTCCACTATGTTTTGCATTATATTCTAACTCAATCATGTTGGTCGCTACCCCACTTGATCCTGTTTTTTGTGTAGTAGAATTACTTGTATTCCATGACCAATTACTCCACTGAGAACTTAGTGTGCCGCTAACGATTGTTTCACCTTCACCGGCGGGTTCGTCGTCAACTGTGGTAGGATTTTTATCACTTTCATCGATCGTGATAACTCCTGCAGCTCCGTACCACTGAATCAACCCTCCCCATCCAGGTACAAATGTTGCGACAGCAACCTCGAAAACATCATTTGATGTTACGACCCATTCGTATTCATACTTCTTCGTTTCACCAGCTGCAAAATTTTGATTATTCCAGTATTTTTCGCCTACTTGATTTCCTTTGCTGTCATATACTTCTGAATCTATAAGGATTGTATCAGCTTGACCAGTATTGATCATTTCTACGGTAATTGTAGCTGTCTCACCAACTTTTACGGAATCAGGCTTTACCGTTACTGAGAGCGGCATAACACTTCCATCACCTGTTTCTACTTCTTCAACTTTACATGACACGCTACACCCATCGCCATTTGTCAGATTTCCGTCGTCACATTGTTCTCCTATCTCTGTAATATTATTTCCACAGATTGGTTCTTCCTGTGATTCTTCGAAGGTACAAAGATTTGAACATCCATCACCGTTTACTAGATTGCCGTCGTCGCATTGCTCACCTACTTCTACCGTATCATTGCCACAGATTGAGCCTACCTCGGGCTCAACACCAACTCTACAGCCTTTTTGTCCGTCCCAACCCCAACCATCTCCATCTGGATCTGATTCAGGTGGACAGTTTTCTGATATACCAAATCCATCGTCTTCCACCTCTCCACCTACTCTGCAGCCTTTTTGTCCGTCCCAGCCCCAACCATCGCCGTCTATATCTGATTCAGGTGGACAACTACTATCTTCATCCGGCACACGCGTTGTCACGCTAACATTTGCAATGTCTCGTGTTCGCTCAAAAATCACTGCATTGTCTGGTGACCTCAGTACCAGTACGACTTCGTATGTGCCTACTGGTAAAAGAAATTCGTGAGAAATTGCTCTTTCTTGTCCTGGTGTGATCTGACCTTCTGTAAATGTTTCATCATATTCCGTAAGATGATTTCCTGCTGCATCATAGATTTCATATACAGGTGTAATCGAATCAGTGCCTGCGCTGTTTCCGATTCGTGAAGTCACCCTCACTGGAGAGCCAAAATAGTATGGCGCTTCTGAGAGTGATGAAGCAATGTGGAATGGTTGTGCATTGTTTTGTGACTCTGCAAATACTTCGATTTTCTGTGTGGACTGGCCTTCTAAGCCTTCTGTCGTGCGGACTGTCAGCTCGGCAGTGTATTCCCCAGGTTCGCTGTAGACATGTGTTGGCCTGATCTCATTTGCTGTATTTCCATCACCGAAACTCCATCTATATGTAAGCGTAGCGCCACCTGGCGCTGAAGATGTTCCTGCATCAAATGAAACAGACAGCGGTGCAATACCGCTACTGACATTTGTACTAAATACTGCACTTGGGAGTTCGCTATCGTGAATGATCCTGCGTATTTCTCCAGAGTAATGTGTGAGAAGATAGATGAGTCCATCTGGTCCTGTTACGAACTCCACTGGAAATGGAACGTCATCTGCGAAATCTTTTACAGCGTCAACACTTTGACCGTTGAATGTTATATTGCGTAACCAGCCAAATGCCGCATCTGCGAACACGTATGAACCTCGAAAATCTGTTGGATAGGTATTACTTGTTGCAAAGGCCCCACCAGTAATTACACCTACTTTTTGATTTCCTATACTGACATGGTCATATTCGTAGATTGGACCTTCGATTGCTGTTGTAATTGGACATCCAGGAAAATTCGCATACCCGGAAGTTGTGAGACTTGCTTCACGACACGGCCATCCATAGTTTTTTCCTGCCGTGACGAGATCAACCTCTTCCTTTTCGCCCCACCCAACGTCTGCGACCAATAGCATATTGGATTCTGGATCAAAATTGAACCGATATGGATTGCGGAAGCCGTATGCCCAGACTTTTGATGCATTGTCGTCTGGTCCTGTGTAAAAGGGATTGTCGGATACACCTGTGCCATCTGTATTTATACGAAGTATTTTGCCACTCAAGTGCCCTTTGTCTTGTGCACGAAAAGCATGTTCATCTGAAATGTCAAAACGAGCTCCATCTCCAGTTGAGACATAGAGTTTTTTATCTGGACCAAATCTCAGACCGCCAATTGTATGACTAGATGAGTCAGAGGCAATACAATCTGCACTATCTGCGTAGTCAGCACATGAAGGTGTACTTGCATTGCCACCGACAGTGCCAAGGATGACCTTTTTTGATCCTGATATAGCTACACCGTCTTTTTCTGTATAACGGACAACTCGCGCTGTTTTTTCACCTTCGTAGTCACTTGGATTGTTTTCGTAGGTGTATGCTAGATACACGTAATGATTACTCGCAAAATCAGGATCTAGTGCAATACCGATGAGTCCACGATCACCATAATCATTGACATCTGTCATTGTGACGAATGGTGTACTGCTAATGTCGAAACTTGATGATGATACCCGTACTGTGCCACTTTTTTCCGCGATAAATATCCTGCCATCTGGCGCAAATGCCATTGCTGTGGGTCTACTTAGACCACCAGTGAGGTATTCAATGTCATATCCATCAGGCAGCCCACTAACGGCAAACGCTCCCTGAGGGAGAGCGGCTACGACGATCAGCAGAACAACCGAGCCAATAAAAGAGGCGAGGAAAGAGGAAATCCTCGCGCGAAATGTACCCATAGTTTTCTTCTTTATTCTTTTAATACCGACACTTTATAATTTCAAATTTTACTCCCTACGTCAATAAGAAATTTTTCATGTGATTTGTGGACTTTATCCACGGATAAAACACAGTTTGTACACATAAAATATGTTGACATGGTCGCATTTTTTAAAGTAACTTTCTTCTCTCTTTTTGAAAGATTGATCACAAATATCTACAAACTGATTTTTTTCATTCTTATCTGAGCACTCATCGTTCTTTAAGCTTCTATCTTTTTACCACTATTTTTGATGAGACTTTTTACTGTAAATCATCATATATTATTTACTTTGTTTTTTGCAGACTTATAGAAAATATGACCAAAAAACCTCTTTTACTCTTACATAAGATGTTTCTGGGATATAATTCTTATGGTTACGTTATATTCGTGTAGGTTGGACTGATGTAATCCAGCGTCGCCTTGTCACAATACTTGATGCACAAGATCTAAATGCTCCTACAATCGTGCATGTTGATAGCAGATCTATACTCCCCGGTGAACTGCAGTTTTCTGTTCGTACTGACTGTGGCGTAATGCCCGACAGTGTTCAGTTTCTTTTTTTTGATCACATCGGGAATTCAGTGGATGTAGTTTATAAATTGCGGCAGTTCACTAATAGTTTAGGCTGCCGGGTAGAAGCCACTGCAGTTGATTTCCCTGATGGCACATTTGTGGTAGGTGCTCGTAGCACTTCTTCGGGACTTACGCTTGGATCATCAGGGTTCATGACATCTTCACCCAAAATTCAAATATTGGATCTAACGGAAGATCTTGTTGTAGATTTCCGTGATGATGGTGATGTCTTTGAGTTGTATCTGACACATGTCCCCGATACGGAACTAAAATGTGACTTTTCTCTTACCGACTTGGTTGGTACTGAGCATAAATTCTTTGATTTTCCCCATTCTGAGCCTTACTGGGATGCACCAGTTTGTGTGTTGTACGTCCAAACCACAAACCTCAAAACTGGCCTCTATAGTATTACTGTGCACCAGGGTGGTCAGGAGATCGGAAGCGTTGATATTTGGCTTACGCAGTAAGTTGAAATATTGCAATTAAATCTTTATAAGCCACGCTAATATTATCAGCGTGGCTTATTATTTTATTTTTATCTTGTTTACTACCTCAGCTTCTCGTCGAAGAGGTTTTTCTTTTGTTCAAATGCCTCTTTTTGACTCTCTTCAATTGGCT
>CALIRC010000130.1 GCA_938044295.1 Minisyncoccota bacterium | reverse complement strand
CCTCTTCGACTTAAACGTATTCCTTTTGTAGCTACCAGCATTTGTGCTTTCAGCTCACTTATTATTGTTTTTATTGGTTATAGCATTGCATCATCTTCTCACACTATTGCTCATTTTCCTGAAAATATTGGGTTCCTTATTTTTATCTCTCTTTTACTCTGTCTTCCCATCAAAGACTTTAAAGATGAAGAAGGTGATCGTGCTGATTTGGTCTGGACCTTGCCAGTTCTTTTAGGTGCGCAGAAAGCGCGCTTAGTAGTTGGCGCTAGTATCTTTTTTTCCTATATTTTAAGCGTTGCTCTACTACATGAGCAGTTGCTATTTTTCCATGCACTTTTTTGCGGTATTGCTAGTTTTTTTGTACTAACTGCGACAAAGCGTAGTGGAGATACTGCAAGAGACTTCCTCTTTGGTGCTCAAAATGTACCACTGTTTATCTTTATCATACTTCTTTACTACTGTGGTGCGCTTTTAACTTTTCTTCGCTTGTGATGTTTTGCACTATATGTTTTGTCGGATTTTTACATGTTTTGTGTCAGTTTGTGCCACTGCTTTAGTGTAAGTTCCTGTGCTCTCGCTGTTGGTGCGATGCCTATGTGAGTGCAGATTTCTTGTAATTGTTCTTTTTCATATTTCGTGCTTTTTGTTAGATTCTTGAGAAGCATCTTTCTGCGTGCGCTAAATCCAATGCGCACAATTTGAAAAAATTTTTTGGTGTATTTTTTGGTTCTGGATCCATACTTTTGTATTTCTTTTATGTGTAGTACAGCACTCTCTACTTGTGGCACAGGATCAAATGCTTCTGCTGGTACTGTCATGACGATTTCTGGCATAGCAAAATACTGCACCGATATACCTAAAACACTTAATTTCCCTGATTTTGCTGTGATTCTCTCAGCAACTTCTTTCTGCACCATAATTGTCATGTCTTTTGGAGGTGTTTCGGACTCAAGAAAAAATCGGATAATGGATGACGTAATGTAGTATGGGAGATTTGCTACAACTTTATACGATGTGATTTTTTCTTTCTCTAAATAGGCTGGTAGATTAAACCTCCGCACATCTTGATGCAGTATTGTACAGTTTGTGTATTGTGCGTATTTTTTTTGTAGATCTACCACAAGATCTTTATCAACCTCAAGTGCTATTACACGCGCACCTGTTTCGACTAGTTTTTTTGTCAGTGCGCCGTCACCTGGTCCTATCTCAAAGATCACATCGCCTTTAGTGATCATAGCGGCATTTATAATGTCTTCAATTACTTTTTCATCGCGAAGAAAATTTTGTCCGAGTGATTTTTTCATTTTGTGTTTGCTGTTTTTCATGATCGTACCATAGCATAATTCTTAGAAGATCAAAACAATTCTATTATATTGCATTTTAGAAACTACTCGATTATCTCTTCCATCTTTATATCAATTACACCAGCACCTAGCGGTGCTATTTTTTCGAATGCAGTTTTATCGAGGTCGATGATCCGTCCTTCTACAAATGGACCTCTATCATTTATTTTTACGACTACGGACTTTCCACTGTTTACTGCAGTCACCTTGACGCGCGAGCCTTTGGGGAGCCAGGGATTTGCAGCGCAATCACAGTCTTTGTATGCGTACCAACTTGCCTGTCCTGTATGACTTTTACCAAGCCTTACATCTTCTTCTTTTGGAATAGATTTTACACCTCTTATCACAACTCTATCAATCTTTTCCCTGATCACTTTGCGATCAATTTCTTTTTTCTCTACTTGCTTTGCATTGTGATATGTGATTTCGTATGTGACTTCTTGTTCTCCCTCTTCACCTTTTGTTACTATTTCCTCAAAGCCCACCTCCTTCTCCTCATCTTCCTCGATCATTTCTTGAAAGAGAATTCTTTCTTTCTCGATCATTTGCCTCTGTTCTACGCGTATCACTTCCCTGTGCTCTACTGGCTCTAGACCGATTGCACCGTCTGGCTTTATGATGTCATCTTTGCCAATTTCAATACCTCCATCTCTTGCGATCTCTCGTAGTGGTTTTGTGCCGAAATGTGTGAGTGTTTTTTCTTGGCCATCGACTACCAGCCTAAGTACCTTTCGTGAAGATATAGTGATCTCCATATTTGATACAACTCTTTCCTCGCATGGTGGTGTGATGCGATCTGTTTTCACCTTTTCTTTCTCGATACTGGATAAGAGGTCGCAGACTGTTTTTGCTCGTGTTTTCTCTATGGTTTGTTTTTTTGTGTCTGAGATGAGTGTGATATTTTTTTTCAATCCATACGCCAAACTACCGAATGTGCCATGCGTATCGAAAATGTATAAAAAGAGTACACTAGCTCCCAACAAAACTATTACTACCACTTTTTTGGAGAACATTTTTCTTCTAGAGTTTTTTATCATCTGATTTATGCCATTTGCACACAATAAGCTTTTCTGTTTGCAAATACTCTCTCAGGAAAGTTCAGTATTTTCATTGCATTTTTATCGAGGAAAAAGATTATTGCAAGACTTACTACTCTCACACTCAGATTTCTCACCATCGTTTTTATGTTTTATTACTTTGTCATTTTTTGTGATGGATATCTTCAAATGCATATTATACACACTGCCTTACACGTGCTTTTTTCTCGATGCAATTTTATCTTTTCAATCATTGCGTGCGATTGAAATACTTTTTTTTGGAAGTCTTTCGTTTTTTATTGTATCAGATTTTCTTACGACTACTACCTGCAACACATTGGATACCTATGGTATGATGTACGTGTAATTTGTAAATCATTCTATGCGAAAAGTTTTTCTGATATTCTGTAGTGTTTTTATTATCGTAGGTTGTGCTTCACAGGGACCTACTAATAGTCAATCTAGCAAACCAACAACATCCCCTAGTCAGCAGAAAGTAGAAAAGTCTATGGATAGTGCACAAGTGAAAACTGACAGTTCCAAAAAAACTCCAGATGCGAAATCTACTTCTGAACAAGTTCATAAAGATGTCCTCAAAAAAATGCGCGCAGAAGAAAGTAAAAAAGGTCTCGAAGAGCGCACGCGAATCAAATAAATTTTTTATTACGTTTCAAGAGAATATCTTGCTATCCATACACTGTTGAAAAAAGTCTTGTCATCGTAAAGTAGTTACCCTATCTTCTGGCTTAGTTACTGTATATGCAGCAAGACATGTTGTAGGGTAACTTTTTTGATTTTTAGTAGATTTGAATCTCCTCTTTTTTACACATCTTTACAAGATTCGTTGTATGTTATATACTCTTTTCACATTCACAGTAGGAAAGGTACGATCATGAAACTTGAATTTGGCTCTTTCACATTTAGCATTTCTGCACTTTTCATAATTGGTTTAGTCATCATATACTTTATTTGGAGAAAGTTTCGAGCACAGAAATTGGCGGCAAAATCTTCGGTTGTTACAAAGAAGAATACGATTGCAGTGGTGCGCGTCAACGGTATTATACTCAATAACATCGAAAGCTCTCCACCTCTTTCTCGTATTCATGCTACTTATGGCGATACGGTCAAGGAACGTTTGGAGACACTTGCGAAAAATGACAAAATAATTGGTTGTGTAGTTTACTTTGCAACAAATGGTGGACTTGTTCCTGGATCCATCAGTATTGCAGAGGGCATTGAAGCTTTTAAAAAATCAAAAAAGCCCATTTTTTCATTTATCGATGGCATCTCTGCGTCTGGCGGTGTCATGGGTATGGTGCCAGCGGATGCTATTTTTGCACGTGAAGGCTCTCTCACGGGAAGTATTGGTATTGCAGGTCCCACTATTCAACAATTCAAGGATGTTACATCTCTTGGTGATGGTCTTCTTGGTTCTCGTGTGGATGCTAAGATTGATTTTTACCCTCTGCATGCCGGCGAAGGGAAGCTTTTTGGTAGTCCATTTAATTATGATAATGACAAAGGGCGAGAGAATTTCCAAGAAATATTGGATCGATCTTATGAGTCTTTCCTCAATCATGTTGCGAAGTATCGTAACATTTCTGTTGACAGCATCAGAAACGCTGGCGCCCACATTATGGACACGACGCAAGCGCTAGACGTAGGACTTATCGATGGTGTTTGCACAGAGAATGTAGTGTTAGCAGATTTAGCTAAAAGATGTGACCTTTCAATCGATGACTGCGTATTCAAAGAATTTGATCAAAAAGTAAAGCCATCTTTTTTTGATATTTTCTCTTCTTGCACTGGTTATTTCCCATTTGTTAGTCCGTACAAAGGTTGTGAGGATACACGTACGTACCTACAAAGTCAACCGCTTGTTGCTATATCACAAGATCTACAACGTTAATACTTATCTGGAGTTATTATCACCATCTCACTTTACTCTTAAAAGAGAATGTGAGGTGGTTTTTTATTTGCCATATCTTTCCATCACTGCAGATGCAGCTTTTTTCTGTATTATGATGTATATCTTTTAGCTTTGCTATATGTTTTCTGACCTCAAAAAAAACTACGCCCATTTGAGCGTAGTGTAATTTCGTATCATATTTCACTTCTTGATTTATCACAAAAGTTTTATTAACTCATCCCTTTCATATTCTGATGTTGTGATTATTTCTGTGATTGTATCATAAATATCTTTTTTCTCCTTTTCGTAGTCTTCTAGATTTTCATTGAGTTCTGCCAACTCTCTTTCCAGATCCGTTTTTCTCTGGATCTTATCTTCATTGTCCTCCTTGAGCTTAGCCAACTCTCCTTCTTTTTGGGCAGTTGACTCAGTGAGTCGTATAGATAATTGTGTCAATTGTGCAGAAATTTCACTTGGTGTAAGGTTTTTTACTTTCTCTAGTTCAATGCCGCACTTTACAAATACTAGCGTTTTACCAGTATCTGTCGCCGCGTAGAGAATTTTTCTCCCCTTTTTTCCTACCTCTTCAAGAAAACCAAGCTCCACAGCTATGCTCTTTCTTACTATTGCTGCCGCTCTATGACGGCACCTTTTGTCTTGCGTATCTAGATTGTGAATACTGAGGAGAGTATCGATTGGCGTCGCCAATTCACCCTCTTTTATATAGCTATCATGAATTGTTCTGACTATCTCAGCAATCTTTCGCAAGTTTTCTGGCTTTCTGTACCAACTTGGTTTTAACACTTCAAGGATTTCGTCATCCTTGCGCTTACTTTCCATATTTTGTTGATTCTTAGTAGCGTCTTTTCCTGTGCTCTTCATGGAATCTTTTTCTCCACTATCTTGACCCTCCCGCTTTTCACTTTCAACTGAGTCTTTAATGGCTTGCATAATGCTATCTCTTTTTCTCCTCACTTCACTTAATCCGATAGATTCCTCATAATTGAGTGTGACTATATACCACTTTCCTGCATATTTGAGACGTATTTGAATATTCTCTTCTTCCATTGCATGAACCGCTTCGGTCACAGTATCACCAGGTATTTGCTTCTTTAGGATCCCGCATTCTTTTTTTACTAAGCTGACTAGATCTGCTGATTGTACGATTTCGCTTACCCTTTTTATGATATTTTGCTGTGCCTGCGCTTCGATATTAGGATCAGCATTCTTAGATGTATCTATAGTTTTCAATGTACTCTCCTTTTGAGACGAATGGTAGCACGATACTATCACAACACTTCTTTTTTGTCAAAAATTATATTTTACCACTAAGAACCTATCCTCTCAGAGTTCACCTGTACTTAAGGAGGTCTTGTAAATACAAAAATTATGACATTCAACATATCATGATGGTTTAACCCCTCTATACGTTGCGCTTTACAAATCTGTATTTTTGTAGTATATTTATCCCACTTGTTTTATGAAGCACATTAACAATTACTGTAGAGGTATGCTATGAATACTCTTTCTATTACACTTGACGACCTCAAGTCGCCGGATTTTCTCACACGTCACCCTGACTTTCAGATGCCTGTTCTTTTGAAAATTTCTGGTTCACTCCTTGATCGTCATGCTGCTTGTAGCAATATTATCAGCCTACTTAGTTTCGATGATACTTTGACGGATGCTGAACTTGCAGAGGCTTTTGATGCTGTTGATTCAAATATTTTGGATATACTTCAAAATAGTGACCTGATTCACACGCAAGAAGATCAATTTTTTCTCACAGAATCAGGCAGGGATTTTCTGATGCAAAATAAGAAAGAAGCTATACAGATTGCACATCAGGACCAAATGCGTTTTTTGTATGCTATCAATGTTGCAATTGGTGAGTGTCGCCAATATGATCTGTCCACTGTTATTCAAGAAACACTGACTGCGTATGAGTCTACCCACTTATTCTCTGCGTCGTATATTGAAGAGTGTATTCAGGCTCTTGAAGCGAAGGGTCTCATCTGTCAGGGTCACATATTGACCCAAGCTGGCGTTGCTGCTGTCGATGAGTATTATTATGGCGCAGCTTCTCTGTGTCGATCTGCGGCTCGAAAGACACCTGCGACTACTCATCGCGCATGTAGTGAACATCATTCTCATACAAATAGCATCCCAACTGCAACTGATTTACCCTCTATGGATTATGCAGATTTACTTCGTGTACAAGCACATCTGCAGAGCACGTTATTATTTATATCTGCAGAAATTCAGTGTCGTGATCATGCAAATAAAAACTAGTAGACGCACACTTTGCGTTTACCTCACTAGTACTTCCTTCTTATGCTAAAAGCTACTGATCGTATCAGTAGCTTTTATCTTTTTACTTTTCAGGAATCTTTGGATCATTACCTGTAAGATCGTGCAGGCTTTACCTATCTTCATTTGCATTTCATAGCATGATATCTTTTTATAAATTTTTGTATGTCTCTAACATACGTCTTCGATTCTCTTGACACAATATTGAAACCTGATATAGTGATGTTTGTCTTAACTTTGTACTCAATATTTAGTTAATGACAAAATTTTTGCTAATCAAATAGCTTGTTTAGTAAAAAATCTTTTTGTTTTTTTACATTGGAGATTATGAATGATTAAAGGGTTTCTTGGGTTTGGATTCTGCGCCATCATTATGATGGGAGGATCTGCTTATGCATCAGAAGATCAATGTCCTGATACAGAGCATGTCCGTGCAAATGGTATTCATAGAGTTACTGAAGGTGGTCAAGAAATTGGCTGGACTGGAGATAAAGGCAAGTATAATCCTGCAACTGATACAGAATGCTTTTTTATGCCTGATTATTCATCATGGCTCACAGATCATGGCAATGAAAATAATGATCATCCATATGGAACTTCTCCCGAAGGTTGGGCGTACTGTCCAGATGGAAAAGTCGATCCAGGTCGGTGGAATGATCTTCGAAACTTTGGTCATGCAGATCAAGGTTGCATCGGTAAACCACATTCTGGTTCATCGGATGTAGGTGATGGCAATGCACCATTTGGTCTTATTCCTAACACAAATGGACACGATCCTCATAGTATGGAAAGTTGTATTAGTGCGACTGCTAGCGGCAATGGACTTCCCCTTATTTCATTTTACTGCGATCTTGATGCAGCAGGCATACATGAAGCTTCAGCACTTTATCTCTCATATGCGCATTGTTCTGCGGACATAGAGTATACAGTCGATCAAACTTGGATTCCTCTTTTGGGTGAACAACTGGGTATGATTTATGTGGATGGTGTAGAGCAGAATGTACATCCTCAGAAGTTTACTGGCTGGACACAAGGACATGCAGAAATTAGTCATTCACTTAATGGTATTACATGTGATATTTCCTTAAATGCCATGCCTGGCGGGCATATAAAGTGGCATGAATCTGGCGATGTACCCATCGAAGGATCTTCTGGATCTATCACAGTGGCAAAAAAAAGGCTAACCTTTTTATGGTAGCTATTCTTTAGCATCACTCAAAATATTTGTGATGTTTGGCGGCAGTTTCTTGTAACTGCCGCCTTATTTATTTCATGCATCCCCTATTTGATAAGTATTCACTTTGGTATACTTCCTATCCTATTTATTATATTTTAGTTGGGATGTCTTTGCATAATACATTCTCGTCACTGCGTGTTTTACATTTATTCTCTACGCAATACATGCATTTCTGTGATAGCTCGCGTAAGGGCTACATAGAAAAGATCTCGTGTAATACGTTCTTTTTCTATTTGCAATTCCTTCGGATAATCCTCTTTTGTTATGTCTGATTGATTATTTACTATACCAACCAAAAAAACGATATCAAATTCTACTCCTTGTGATTCTCGTAGCGTCATGATGTGAATGCTCTTATCTGTATGACATTCCTCTTCAAATTTATCGACGTCTGCTTCATCTCGCAAGAGGATACCAACGCTTTCTACGTGACGATCTGTAAGTTCTTTTTTGATGTAGCTCACTTCTTCTTGTGTAGATGTGAAGATCCTTTCTTTCACTTCTGGACCTGTTTTGAGGCCTTTTGGAATTTCTACATCATAACCCTGCGTTTGGATGTATTTGAGGATTTGTGTTGTATTTCTATATACCTTATCAAGCATCACTTGACGCTCTGTGTGAAGCTGCTCTTGTATATCTGACCACTGTCTGATCGTGCCAAGCTGGACTTGCTGCGCCATGTCGCCGACGTACAGTATGGCTCTTGTGCGTAGATCAATACAACCCCCTAGAAGCTCAAGCTGTTCTGGAAGATAATTCTGAAATTCATCAACAACAGCAAGTGAATACTCATGATCTACATACTTACGCTTCTTATAATATTTACCATTTGAGCGTTCATCCCAGATATCTTTTTCTTGTCCCAAACTACCATATCTATCTTTATGCAGCATGAGCAAAATAGTGAGATCGATGCGGTCAAGAATATTTTTTTTCTTCTGCGTCGCAAATAACTCCAATTGTTTGGATGTCATTTCTTTTTCGTAAATTTGTGTAAGAACTGTAAATGGATTGGTTCTTCGAGCATGAACAATATCGCGACGAAGCGCTGTAATTTTTGCATATTCATAGAGATCTTTCTCATGTTCATTACGTCCACATCGTAGTAGATATTGCGCACTAATCTCTAGGATTTTTAGTGCCCAAACACTGAATGTTGTTATCTCTACATCGTCGATGCCAAGCTCTGGGAGGAGATGTGAAAAGTATTCCTTTGTACTTGCATCTTGCACAAAGACGATCATGGATTTTGTAGTAAAAGTTTCTGCGAGATCTGGTGATGTCGCAAGGTAAGCAACACGGTGTAGTGCAAGTGTTGTCTTGCCACTTCCAGCTGGTCCACTGATCACAAACGCGCCTTGGTGGTGTGCACGAATTACTTGGTCCTGCGCCTTTTCCATCTGCGCTACAATTTCTGGCAATACAAAACCTTCTTTGCGATTAGAGAAATGCTCCTGATAAATCAATTCACGTGATACCCCCACTGATTCTGTGGCCATAAATTTCACATCACTATTTGTGATTACAAATTGATCTTTCCGTACAAGATTTGCTTTCTGCAGCTTCCCATCAGGTCGAACATAACTGACATGCCCTGGATCCTCGAATCGCATAGCAGATGCTGGTGCTACCCATGAGTAAATACCTTCATCACTAAAAGGAAATTTTGCAAAGTAGAGCGATCGCACCTGATCTTCATTCTCCCAGATGACGTCGCACCTCACAAAATATGGCGACAATATCAGCTGCGCTAGTTCATGTATTTGCTTTGTGTGATAGTGAATCATGCGATCCGCCATAATCCGATCAGTCTCACTAAGAGATTTAAATTCCTCTTTTTTACTTTCGAGTTGCTTACTCGTTTTTTCTTTAGCTGTTTTCATGGACTCAATAGTTCTTGCCACATGCAAGCGTGCTGATTCCAGTAATTGCTGTTTTTTATTTCCCATATTTTTCTCTGATATCGCAACTCATGGTAAAAAGTTTATCATTTATACCTTGCACAAATGTTGTAAAAAATTAGGCATCATCTTCCTTTTTTGAATTTAAATGATATCACATTTTTTTCTTTCTCATGTTAAGCTCTTCCACAAATTTGTAAACTTATTACCGTGGTGAATACAAGCGCCCGATGATGTCTTATATCAATATTTCTACTACCTACTCTTTTCTGTATGGATTAGTTGCCGCATAATTGATGAACTTCTTACCTCTTACTGATTTTCTTGTGACTTATATAACATGTACTCTCCACATATATTTATCTTTTTTTTGAAGAGTCTAGATTATTAACGTTGAAACTTTTCTATGATCGTATTTCTCCTCAGCAATCTGGCAAAAAAATACTTGACATATTTTTTTAATTATTGTATATTTATGCAGCTCATGCGATTGATTTTGCTTGAGTTTGTAACTTTACATACACAATATGATAGGAGTATTCAATTATGAGTCGCGATTATGACGAACAACAACGCCACAGAAGTGGACGTGAAAGTGATGATTTGGTTCTTAGTCCTGGTCAGCAAGCCTTTGTCCAAGATGGTACAAAGGGTGTTGTTTCGGTATATACAGGTCCTAATAAGACCAGTTTATCTCAAACAGATGAACCAGTACTATGGGAACCTCGTTTACGTGAATATAGAACATGCAATCAGCAAGAAGCCATTCAACCTTATGTGACTGCGGATGAGGGTAGTTACATTGTTCTACGAGATCCTTCTTCAGACCCACAAGAACAACACCCTCAAGCTGGAAAGGTTACTGCTAACATTAAACTCTTAGTTGGTAGAAGTATTAATATTCCAGGCCCAGCATCGTTTGCGCTCTGGCCTGGTCAAAGCGCAAGTGTCCTCCCTGGACATCGTTTACGTGTCAATGAATATCTTGTGGCGCGTGTTACAAATGAGGAAGAAGCCCGTCAAAATTGGGCTCATGCAGTTGTTCGTCCGCAATCCACTGAATTAGTGTCGAGTGATTCTGATGACGAAGAGTCTGATACTGATCCTATTAAAACAAAGAGTGATACTGATACTAATTCAGAATCGAGTAGTTCGAGTGATTCTGATGCAGACAATACATCTCTTGCCAACTCTTCTTCTGATGATGTAGGCGTCGAGTTTTCCGCTACTTCAGGAATTAATCCTTCGACCTTGACAATAGGTCAGCTGATTATTGTAAAAGGTACTGACGTTTCGTTTTATATTCCACCAACTGGTATTGAGGTTGAGAGGGATGACGAATCTGGTCAGTATGTGCGTGGAGCGGTCACACTTGAGCGACTAGAATACTGCATCCTTCTCGATGAAAGTGGTGATAAACGCTATGTGCAAGGACCTGCAGTTGTCTTCCCCGAGCCAACTGAATCATTTGTTCAAAATGACGACGGTACTCTAAAAAGCAAAGTAATAGAACTCAATAGCATACAAGGTATTTATGTTAAAGTCATTGCGCCTTATGAGGATGCTTTATCTGGTAAATCCCACAAAGCCGGAGATGAGCTTTTTATAACAGGGAAAGATCAGGCGATTTACTATCCACGGGAAGAACACTCTATTATAAGATATGATGATCAGGAAAAGCATCATGCCATCGCTGTTCCCGAAGGTGAAG
>CALIRC010000129.1 GCA_938044295.1 Minisyncoccota bacterium | reverse complement strand
GGTAGACGGCATTCTCACATGGAAGCTTGATCGACTCTCTCGCAATCCTATCGATGCAGGGCGTGTGCAGTGGCTTCTTCAGCAAGGCACGATCGCAAAGATTGTCACACCTGACTCCACATACTCCCCCGATGATAATGCCATCATTTTTGCTCTTGAGTCTGGCATGGCCAATCAATACATCAGAGAACTGAGTAAGAGTATCAGGAGAGGCGTGAAGTCAAAACTCGAAAAAGGTGACTGGCCGAACTTTGCACCACTTGGCTATCTCAATAAAGACAAAAAGATTGCTATCGATGAAGATAAGTCTCCTTATATCCGAAAAGCATTTGAACTCTATAGTCGTGGGACGATCAGTGTGAAAGATTTATCAGACAAACTCTACGAAGAAGGATTCCGTTCTCGATCTGGCAAAAAGTATTACAAAAGCAAAGTCCACAAAATCCTTGGAAATCCCTTTTACTATGGGATCATGTTTATCCATGGCGAATACTATGTCGGAAATAATAAACCACTCATCAGCAAGGAACTCTTTGATCGTGTTCAACTCGTTCTCAGCGGAAAACATCACAGCAAGAAACAGAAACATCACTTCGCCTACCGAGGCCTCATGCAATGTGAGAAATGTGAGTGTGGTCTCACTGCCACCAAGAAGAAAGGCCATGTGTATTACTACTGCACCAATGGCAAAGGAAAATGTGATCAACACAAGAAATACCTCAGAGAAGAAAAGATTGAAAGCCTTTTCGCTGATTCACTGCAAAAATTTGACTTTGATGAGGAGTTTGTGGAAATCATGTATCTTGCTTCACTGGAAAAGAAGAAATCATCACAATCCTACAAAGAAAATGTCTCTCATTCGCTCTCTGAGAGGCTTAATGCGGTCGCTACGAAGCGAGAACGTCTCTTGGAAGGGTTTTGTTCGGACGTCATCGCAAAAGAGGTGTACACGGCAAAAGAGATGGATCTGAAGAAAGAAGAAGCTAATATCAAAAATCAGATCAAGAAATCAGAGTCAGAATCGATCAATGAGCTTGCAACTTTGGAACAGCAGAAAAAAGTCTTTTTAACCGCATCAACGCTACATAAAAAGTTTTTAGCAGGAAAAACTGCTGACAAAACAAATCTTCTCAAAACTGTACTTTGGAACGCCACTCTCGAAAACGAAAAAATCGCTCAGTTAAGCCTAAACCGACCCTATGACATCATCGCCGAAGTCGATGATTTGAGCGATATTACAAAACTGAGGAGAGGAAGGGATTCACCCGACGCAGTCGCTTACGAGTATAAACTTCGAATTCTTTTGCCATCCCCAAATATCACAAAACACGGACTATCATCCGTGTTTTGTAATATTGAGGAGAGGAAGGGATTCGAACCCTCGAGCCCCGTGAAGGGCTAACACCTTAGCAGGGTGTCCTATTCAACCACTCTAGCACCTCTCCATTATTGCGTTGTTAAGATCTGATCTCGCGTTGGTCTATTTCGGTAATAGACTAACCTCTTCATATTGTGTGATTCAATAGTTTCAATAGTATACTATGTCTTGTATGTGAAATCAAGGCTTTTCTTTGATTTGTTATACTAATGAGTGACTGATCGTTGTTTGGTATTTAATATAGTTGTATGAAAATTGTAACGTGGAATGTAAATGGGATTCGCGCTGTGGAGAGGAAGGGGGATTTGGAGGAATTTATCTCAAAAGAGCAGGCTGACCTCTTTTTGTTTCAGGAGATAAAGGGGAATCGTGAGCAGTTTAGTGATTATCTGCGTGATCACACTGACTATGATCAATATTATCATAGTGCGCAAAAGAAGGGTTATGCAGGTACTGGTATTTGGGTGAAGAAGTCCTTTATCGCATCGTGCAAAGATGTGACATTTCATATATCGGTGCCGCATGCACCAAATATGGATGAGGGACGCGTTTCGCATCTCTCTTTTAAAAAAGGGCGTAAGATCTGGGATGTGCTTTCGATTTATTTTCCCAATGGTGGCAAGAGTGAGGCTGCGTGGGAGGAAAAACTCGTGTTTTTTGACAAGGTCCTTGATTATATGAATGATTTGCGTACACAGGGGCATGAGGTGATAGTAGGTGGTGACATGAATGTTGCTCATACGGAAAATGACATTACACGAGCTAAAGAGAATGATGGTAAGATCGGTTTTCATCCTGATGAGCGAGCGTGGGTAGATCGTGTTATTGCTGCTGGTTGGCTGGATGTGTGGCGGAGTGAAAATCCTGATGTGTGTGATGTGTATTCGTACTGGGATATGGTGACACGTGCGCGGGAGCGCAATGTGGGATGGCGGATTGATTATTTTTTCATCGATCAGAAAATGCAAAAAAAGGTGAAAGATATAGCATACCTCAATGATCAATATGGAAGTGATCATTGTCCTTTATCTTTGATTTTATCGTAGCGTGTTTCGTGGTATGTCCTAACCTGTGTTTATGAATTCATTATTTATTGGGCATGATTTGAGAATGATGTACTCTCTGTACTATTTTTGAATCGGAAAGATATATGAAAAAAATTGCCATTTTTCTTAGTTTGATTTTTCTTGCTGGATGCACCTATTTAGAAGTGTCTGACGATCCAGTGGTGCAGTCGTCGCAGGATCACGAGGCAGTACTTCACAGGGAAGGTGAGCCAGTACCTGCCGCGTTTCCATCGCAACACTTTTCTGTTTTGTCAGGTGGACCCGCTTCTTTTGCTGAGCCTCTTTTTCGTGCGCAGGATCGTGTTTTGAAAAAACCATTTGGCGTATTGATTGATCCGGATACTTCTCCTGTGCAACCTGAGCGTTTTTCTGGGTATCATACTGGTGTGGATTTTGAAATTTTGGACGGTGAGCTGGATCAGGATGTTGCTGTGTTTGCGATCTGTGATGGGAAGATATCACATGTTCGGTGGGTACGTGGATATGGTGGTGTGATTACGCAATCTTGTATGATGGGGGATGAACGCATCTTTGTATTATATGGGCATATTGCGGTTCATGACACGATTATCTCTGCAGGTGAGACTGTGCGATCTGGTCAGAGAATCAGTGTGCTTGGTGACCATCTCAGTCAGGAGACAGACGGAGAGCGAAAGCACCTTCATTTAGGTATTTCTCTGTCTGATGATTTGCGCGGATATGTATCAGAAAGAAGTGCATTGGGACAGTGGTTGAATTATCTGGATTTATAAATCTATATGATTGTGGATGTGATTATTGTTGCTCTAGCTCTTGGATTTTCCGTGTGGGTGATCTATACGATTCTATCGCTCGCGCCGTGGTTTCCGACGCGCCGCATGGATATTGTGCGGATTGGACGTCTGGCACACCTTACGAAAGGGCACACTTTTTGTGATCTTGGCTCTGGAGATGGACGTGTAGTGATTTCGCTTGCAGAACTGTATCCTGAGAATTTTTTTGTGGGTATTGAAATGTCATTTTTCTTTTATGCATTAGCAAGAGTACGATTATTTTTTTCTGATGTCTCAAATGTACAATTGGTTCGTGGGAATATTTATACGCAGAAGTATAGTGATGTAGATGTTGTTTATATTTTTGGTACTGCACGGACGTTGAATGGCGCATTTTACAAGCGCATCATCCCTCTACTTCGACCTGGGACGAAGATTCTTTCTTATAATTTTCACTTTACTGTATGGAATGGTGCACAATATAAAGATCAACCGATAGGGCATGCGCCGATTTATGTGTATGATGTATAGTGTGGATGCTTCGCAAAAAAATTAATTTATTCTATCCCTCATCCACTCGTACTTTCTGTGGATTCAGGATCGCATCTACGATCTGACTTCAGGATTGCATGAAAGATTTTGATTGATTGAAGATAGTGTTATCTTGCAATTATGGCGCATTATACTGTGTATCGAAAAGAGAAGTCCCAAGCGGCTGATCGTGTCGAGGCGCTTTTGCGTGCGCAAAATGTTGCATATTCTCCTGTTTTACTATCATCACATGTATTTCACGTAGATGATGTGCAGAAGTTTCTGGATATGCTTGGGATGTGGCCTGTGGCACTTGTAGACTCTACTAGTGAAGAGTGGATTGATAGTCATCTAAATGAGGAGTCTGATGATGTAGATGTGATTGACTTTATCGTTTCACATCCAGAGGCTATAAAAACGCCTCTTGTCGTAAAAGATGCATCGGACGCTTTGATTTGCGATCCAGCTGAAGAAGTCTTTCGTTTTTTCTCATGATTGCGGGAGCTGTGCATTTTTTTAGTTATATGATAATTATGGAATTTATACTTTGCTATGGGTAAAAACCGTGTGCGTCATCATGTGAATCCGCTTAGTGATCGGAGTGAGTATTCTTTTAACGGCTTTGGTAATGACAGGCCGATTTTTGTAGATATTGGTGCTGATCGTGGTGAGTTTAGTGCAGGTCTTATTGCGAATTTTGGTGATACGTATAATTATATTGTGCTGGAAATTCGCCAACCTCTTGCACAAAGACTTGAAGAGAGGTTTGCTCACCATGAAAATGTCGTTGTTTTTGCTGGAGATGCCGTTCGTAATTTGAGATCGTTACTTTTACAAAGCATTGTATCTGATGGCGCTCGCATTGCAACGATTTACATAAATTTTCCTGATCCGTGGTTTAAAGATCGTCACCATAAGCGTCGTGTATTGTGTAAGCGTTTGCTCGATGATGTACGTTTATGGATGCCACTGGATACAGAGTGGGTCTATCAAACAGATCAAAAAATGCTTTTTGATGATACAATAGAGTTGTTACAGTGTGAAGGTTTTTCTCGTATTACTTTTTTTGATGAGCCACCACACAATATAAGGACAAAATGGGAAAAAGCAAAGATTGTTAATGGAGATCGTATTTATCGTATGCAATTTACTTTACAATCTTAGGACTTACGCACTTGGTGCACTTTGTCGTTAAAATCTCCGTTTTTCCTTCACCATAGGTAGGCTATGGCTCGTGAAAAGCTTTGAATTTTCCTAAAATCATATTCACGTGCTTTAGTTCTCATTTTTTAATCAGTATGCATCCTTTATATGAAAGGGTGATGAATTATATCTTATGAGTAAAGGTGTGCTGCGTTTCATGCTACTTCTTCTTGTTTTTATAACATTGTATGCATGGTGGATCGTGCGTTGGAGTTTTTATGACGAGCGACCAACAGACTTGAAGCCTTTTGCGATGCGAAGTTGTGTGCTTTTTTCGGGTGGTTTGACAGGTCCGCAAATGGGCTGTTGTGAAGCACATTCACAGGCGTATTGGCGTGGAGGTACTACTACTGACAAAGCACTTGCAGATTACGCTTTTTCTCAGTGTATCGCAGAGTCTGGACAGCCCCTTCCATTTATTTCACTTTTGTGGCATAATGTGCAGACAGCAACTGCTACTCCGTATATTCATACGTCATGGCGTTGGGGGTATGGGTGGCATTTTGGTCGTGGTTTCAGAGAGAAGTCGGTTGAGTGATTTTTTCTGATAGATGACCACTGTTTTTTTGAAAGTAGGACTTACGCTCTTGGTGCACTTCGTCGTTAAAATCTCCGTTTTTCACTCACCATAGGTAGACTATGGCTCATGAAAAGCCTTGATTTGGCCTAGAATTATACTCACGTGCGTAAGTCTTAGAAAGAATACTTTCTCTTTTTAAATATATTTATATAAACGTATATGGATTTACTGCATGATATTATTGACTGGGTTGTGGCTACTGTAGAGGCTTGGGGGTACATTGGTATTTTTATCATGATGTTTCTGGAGAGTTCTTTTTTTCCTTTTCCGAGCGAGGTTGTGATGATTCCAGCAGGTGCACTGGCTTATGAAGGGAAGATGAATCTGTACGCGGCGATTGGTACTGGGATTGCAGGATCTCTTGCTGGTGCATGGTTTAACTATTGGTTGGCATATTATTTAGGACGTTCAGTTCTCCTCAAGGCTCCAGTTATACGTCGGTTTGTTACCGAAGAAAAGATGAATCGCGTGGAGTCATTTTTTGCAAAACATGGACCTATTTCTACGTTTAACGGACGATTGATTCCTGTTGTGCGTCAGTATATTTCGTTCCCTGCTGGACTCGCGAAGATGAATGCCTTTAAATTTACACTTTACACTGGTGCTGGTGCTGGAATATGGATGACAATACTTGTGCTTTTGGGTTATTTTCTTCAGCATAATGAGGATCTTATCGAGCAGTATCTTGGACGTATCACTATCGGGACACTTGTATTTATTGGTATACTTACTGTTGGGTATATTTTTTATCATAAAAAATTCAAAGTGTAGCTATAGAACTCTCTACGCAGTGATACTTTTTCGATATATGGATTCGCTACTTCTTAGAGTCTGACCACTTTCTTTATTTCCGTCAGAATATATTTTTTTTCTATAAAACTGGAAAAATTTGTTTGGAAAAACGATCGAGAACAGACTCTTAGATTGTAATGGGAGATTGTATCGGAGCAGAGACTTTCATGCATAATTAACTGGGTAGCTTTTTTTATGTAGATCGTATTAGGACTTACGCACTTGGTGTACTTTGTCGTTAAAATCTCCATTTTTCACTCACCATAGGTAGACTATGGCTTATGAAAAGTCTTGATTTTGCCTAAAATTACACTCAAATGCGTAAGTCCTACGTATGATGTTCATACTATTTTCCACTTCATAGTGATACAACAATGACAATATTACAAGCAGTTATTATCGGGGTTGTTGAAGGCATTACAGAGTTTTTGCCGATCTCATCGACAGGACATATGATTATTGTTTCACAATGGCTTGGGCTGACGCAGGACGAGCACTTGAAACGTTTTGAAGTGATGATTCAAATTGGCGCTATCGCTGCTGTTGTGTTTTATTATCGCACACGTTTTTTTGCGATGCGTCGTATTTACCCTCTCATTCTATTAGGCTCTTTGCCTATTCTTATTGTCGGTTTTTTGTTCGCTTCTCAGATTAAGTCACTTTTTTCGGTTTTGGTTGTGGCTATTATGTTTATTGTTGGAGGGGTTATTTTTTTGATTACAGAGCATTTTTATCGTTTGCGTGAAAAACATGGAGGGATGCGTGTCGGGTCACTTGATCAACTTTCGATCCGGTCAGTGCTGATTATCGGACTTTGTCAGGTATTATCTCTTGTGCCTGGTACTTCTCGCGCAGGCGCTACAATCGTTGGAGGTCTTTGGTTAGGATTTACACGTAAGATGGCTGCTGAATTTTCATTTCTCCTTGCAGTTCCGGTGATGATCGCTGTTACTTTATATGACGGTATCGTTCATTTTGATACACTTGTAAGTGGTGCTTTTTCTCCACTCATGGTTGGATTGATTACTGCTTTTGTTAGTGCATATTGCGCTCTTGTTTTATTTGTCAAATTTCTCGACCAATACAGTTTTGTAGTATTTGGGCTTTACCGTATTGTTTTTGGTGTTATTCTTCTTATCATTCTTTATGTCTATTAAAAGTGCTACATTTGTTTTGAGTGTTGTTGGTTCGCATAATGCTGTGTGTGATGAGAAACCTCAAATTGCTTTTGTAGGTCGTTCCAATGTGGGGAAGTCTAGTCTTATAAATATGCTTGTGGGACAGAAAAATCTTGTGCGATCAAGTTCTACACCTGGGAAAACGCAGGAAATTAATTACTTTCTCATTAACGATACTACGTATTTTGTTGATCTTCCGGGGTATGGCTATGCGAAAATTGGTCGCAAATATCGTGAGAAGCTTCGCAAGCTTATTTTGTGGTATTTTATTTCTGGTGAAGTACCTGTTACTACTGTTGTTTTGATCGTTGACGCGAAAGTGGGTATGCGGGATTTTGATCGGGAAATGATCGCAGTTCTTATGGAGTATCGTCATCCATTTCTTGTAGTCTTAAATAAGTGTGATAAGCTTAATCAGAAAGAGCTTCATGCATCATATAATGATGTCGTTGCACAACTTCCTGCTGGTGTAGAAGTTGTTGCAGCTAGTGCAACTACAAAAAAGGGGCGCAACGATATTCTTGCGCTTGTACTTGATCAATGATTTGGGTTTTTAGAGGTTTCATATTTTGCTTCGGTTGATGCAGTTGTATTATTTTGTATGTTTTTTGGAAGGGTGAAGAAAATCATATGAAAAATCGGTTTGTTACATTTTTGCTTTCTGAGTCCAGCGTCCTTTGGTTTGTATGGATTACACTCACTGGGGCGGCGTTTTATGCTGTATGGAAAACACAGTGGATGTCACTTTTTGTTATTCTTCTGACGCTTTTTTTTACGATGATTCCCATGTTATTGCAATACCGTTGGGACATTAAATTGCCGCGTATGATTGTCCTTTTAGGTGTTGTGTTTGCGTATGCGTCACTTTTTTTAGGTGAAATTCATGGTTTCTATGAGTATTTTTGGTGGTGGGATCTTGTTTTGCATGCTAGTAGTGCTGTCATTTTTGGTTTGGTGGGACTTGGCGTGCTGCGCATGATGCAAAGTGTGGAAACGATTCACGCTAGCGCAAGTGTTGTGGCGATTTTTGGTTTTACTTTTGCACTTGCGATTGGAGCACTTTGGGAAATTATAGAATTTTTGATTGATCAAGTTCTTGCAACAAACATGCAAAAGAGTCTCCGTGACACAATGAGTGATTTGATTGTAGATGCTCTGGGTGCTTTTGTGGTGACTGTATTTGGTTATCTCCACTGGAAGTACGGTCGTACTAATGTGATTGGTGAAACGATAGAGAATTTCATTTTACATCATCAAGAAGGATGGCGTGACAAGAAATAGATTTTTTATTCTACTCTCTTGCAAGTACGAGTCCTGAAACTGTTTTTGCATCGCTTTTTTTGAGCGCTTTTGCGCATTCTTGAAGGGTTGTGGTTGTGGTTACGATATCATCGACCAAAAGAATATTTTTTTGTCTTACCTCGTTAGAATCTTTTACGTGGAAAGCATTTTTTAGGTTGTTGATGCGGTGACTTTTTTTGGCTTTTTTTGCTTGTGATTTTGTGAACCGACTTCGCACTAGTACATCTGTTTTCAAGGGGATTGTGAGATCTAAATCTTGTGCCAATAGGTGGGATTGATTGAATCCTCGCCATCGTAAACGTCTCGGATGGAGTGGTACTGACATGATTATGTCTGGTGCTTGCATGTGGCTGTTTTGTAAGCTTTGTGCGAGTAAAAGCGCAAGTGGTTCGCTTAGATCTCTCAAAAAGCGATACTTGTACGCATGGATTATTTTTTTTAGCAGTGGATCGCTGTAGATTGATGCGACGAAAACACCATCGAGATCAGTTTGCCCTGATCGTAGACATGATAAACATGTTGTGCCTTCTGGTGTTACGAC
Source organism: Minisyncoccota bacterium (assembly GCA_938044295.1). Classification (GTDB taxonomy): domain Bacteria; phylum Patescibacteriota; class Minisyncoccia; order Moranbacterales; genus JAHDCW01. Next base: position 3,704 of record CALIRC010000129.1, on the reverse strand, counting down.
AGATGTGCAGATTGGGCACTGTTGCTCTGTCCGCAGAGGGAGGTTTTTTTGACAATCATTACATAGCCATGTATCAAACTTTTTGCAGCCGAGACATTTTTTTGGGAAGATTGCGTCTAAGATGTATTCTCTGATGTTGTATTGTGTGGACATTGTATATTACTGCAGATCGGTAAATTTTTTTGGTTTAGGACTTCCTCACTTTGCATACTGCTTCGTTATAAATACTCCTTTTTTTCTGACGACGTACGTTAGTACACCTTGCAGAAAAAGTAGTGGTTGTGCCTTACATTGCACTACAGTGAGGGAGTCCTCTGGTTGTAGTGTTATTTTTTTTGCAGTATCTTTTTTGTGATGGTGATTTTTTTTGTTTCGGGTTTTTCCAATAGTTTATGTGCTACTTCTTTTTCGATTATATCTTGTACTTCTTTTCTGATGTGTCTCGCATTACTTCCTTTTTCCTGTGCTTCGTCTGCAATTTTTTCAATGATTTCTTTGGGTAGTGTGAGGGTGACTCCCTTTTTGGAAAGATTTTTCTTTAAGCGGTTTATTTCTTTGCGTGTAATCGTAATTAGTGTTTTTTTGTCGAGTTCATTGAATGTGAGTATGTGATCTAGACGTGACAATAATTCAGGTGGTAGCGATTCCTCTAGGGCTTTTTCAAATTGCTTTTTATGGATACCTTTTTCTACCTCACTGAATCCAAGCGTATCTGCCGAGTAACTTTTTGCGCCGAGGTTTGATGTGAGGATGATGATTGCATTTGTAAAGTCTGCTTTTTGACCTTCTCCATCGGTGATAGTGCCATCTTCGAGTATTTGCAGAAGGAGGTTAAATGTATCAGGGTGTGCTTTTTCTATTTCATCAAAAAGCACAACACTATATGGGTGTTTTTTTATTTTTTCTGTGAGTGTGCCACCTTCTCCATATCCAATATACCCAGCTGGTGCTCCTAGTAATTTTGATGTCGCATGTTTTTCCATGAATTCGCTCATGTCAATTCTTATGAGCGCATCATGACTTCCGAAAACTTCCTGTGCGAGAATTTGTGCTGTGAGCGTTTTACCTACACCAGAAGGTCCGAGGAATAGAAATGATCCTTGTGGTCTCTCTATATTGCCTATGCCAAGTGCACTGCGCGCGAGTGTTGATATTACTTCATCTATAACGTGTGATTGACCAATAATATTTTTTGCAAGTGTTTTCCTTGCTGTTTTTATGCGTTTTTCTGGCGATTGTTTGATAATATCAAAGGGGATTTTTGTCATTTTACTCAGTGTTTTTGCTATATCATCACTATCCATCTTTTGTCGCGAGCTTTTTTCGTATTCTTTGATTTCGTTTATTAATTTATCATATTTTTTTGCTGCTTGGGATTCTTGCTTTTGGATAATGCTCGCTGCATCGTATTGATGTGCGCGTAAAAGACTTGTTTTTTGCTGTGCTAGATCATTGAGTAACTTTTTCACTCCCGTCAGTGTTTTGTAGAGATCTGTATTTTGGTTTGTACTGTAGAGATGTGCTGCAGTTTCGTCAAGGAGGTCAAATGCTTTGTCTGGCAAGCTTTGCTCTGGCATATAACGTGCGCTTAGTTCGGCTGCTGCCACAAGACTTTCCACTGTAAACGCGACATTATGATGTTTTTCGTAAACTGATTTTGCTCCGGTGAGAATTTTGATTGTCTCCTTAACAGTAGGCTCCGTAATTTCAACCTTTTGAAACCGTCGCGTAAGCGCTGCGTCTTTTGTGATGTGTTTTTTGTACTCATCGTATGTTGTGGCGCCTATGATTTTTAGCTTGCCTCGTGCAAGCGCTGGCTTTAGGATGTTTGCTGCATCGAGGCTGCCATTTGTGTTTCCTGTGCCGATCATTGTATGGATTTCATCTATGAATAGAATGATATTTCCACTTTCTTCTGCTTCTGCTATCACATCTTTGAGACGCTGTTCAAACTCTCCACGGAAACTTGTTCCTGCTACTAGTAGAGCAAGATCAAGAATGTGAATTTTTTTGCCACGTACGTGTGGTGGTGCATCTGGACTCATCGCTAACTGTGCCAGGTGCTCGATCATGGCTGTTTTGCCGACACCTGGTTTACCAATGAGGATCGGATTGTTTTTATTGCGACGACCGAGAATTGTAGTGATTCTGTGAATGGTTTCCTTATGACCTACAAATGGATCGTTGCTGTTTTCTTGTGTGACATCTCGTGTAAATTGTTCTAATGTATTTGTGCCTATGTTCTCTTCCGTTTTGAGGAAAGAAAATCCATCACCGTCGAGAATTTGACCAATATGTGCGAGCATCTCAGGTGATAGATTTTGATTGTTTTTTTGTGCTGGTTTTTTTGATTTTTGCTTTGTGTTGACGATAATTTTTTTTACTGTAGCGTTTGGTTTGCTGAGAAGTGCGTATACGAAATGCTCTGTACCGACGTATGGGTAACCAAAGTCAGATGCTGATGCATATGCGTCCGTGATCATTTTTTTGAGCGGTGGGGATAGTGGTAATATGTTTGCATTTTTCTTTGTGGCTTTCTTTTTACTATTTTTATATATTTCTGACTCGAAACTTTTTTTTTCGAGTTTCATATTTGCGAGAATTGTAGCACCAACACTACCTTTTTGCAGGAATACACTGTAGAGAAGATGCTCCATTTTTACGTGTGAATTTTCCGCGGTGTATGCAATTTTTTGGGCACGTAAAAGGCTTTGTTTGGCATGCTTTGTAAGTTTTTCTGTGATTGATTGGTCTTTTTCCATGGGTTTTACAGTAGTATATTAATGCGGTCTTGTGTCATTATTTCGTTAAGAGCGTATCGTGTGTAGCATGTGGAGCTTCCTACAGTTCATTATAGTATAGCTTCGCTTATGTGATAAAAGCTGCTGTAAAATATTTTTTGATTGTTTTATGGCTCTATCGTGACGATTAGTATAGCATTTTGTGGTGTTTTTGTACATTGAAAATGTACGTAGTCATCTGTGTGTATTTTTTACTCCATGATGAGCCGACTGGTATCTCTATAAGTAGGGTCATATTTTGTTTGTGCAGTAGTGTAGTAAAAAGACGCACGTATCTTGTGCCTCGTGGCCATAAGTGTGTATGAATGATGGTTTGTTTTTCCAGCTTGGATTACTTTTTTTAATGCTACGTCACAGGATTATCTGTTTGCATATGTAATACTGGTGTGGATGTAATATGTATAGGACTTCCTCGCTTTGCATGCTGCTTCGTTACAAACACTTCTTCTTCTGACGGTGTGCGTTAGTACGCCTTACAGAAAAAGTAGTTTTTGTGCCTCACACTGCACTAAAGTGAGGAAGTCCTTATGTATTTAGGACTTACGCACTTGGTGTACTTTGATGTTAAAATCTCTGTTTTTCACTCACCACTGGTAAGCTATGGTTCGTAAAAGCCTTGATTTTGCCTAAAATTTCATTTAAGTGCGCAAGTCCTAAGAGCCTGTCTAGGATCTTTTCTTTCGCTAAAATTTCCCCATTTTTCGTTGCAAAATGCATTGATCTCGTCATGGTATCTCGATACCATTTCCTCGATCATTCATATTTCACTATAAAAATGGAAAAATTCGCCTGCAAAAAAAGATCCTAGACAGGCTCTAAAGATTTAGATGTGTGTACAAATTTATTTTCAACTTATGGTATAATTATATACAAATAAATATAAAAAATTGTCTTCAGTGACAA
>CALIRC010000128.1 GCA_938044295.1 Minisyncoccota bacterium | reverse complement strand
ACCACAGCTGCTTATGGGTCTCGACACACTGCGCATCTGTGGCAGATGTCTCGCTCACGAGAGAGCACACTTAATGTAGGCTGGTTATTTGGAGATGGTATTATTTTTCGGTATTGCAGTTGTATACTATGTATGGTATACAGTATACTATACTATATACCATACACATGATTAAGACAGAAGACAAAATTTTTAACTTCATCCGACGAAAGGGTGAAGTCAGCCCTTCTTTGATTGCAAATCATTTTTCGATTAGTAATGCGATGTTGCACAGGCATCTAAAAGCACTGATGAAGAAGGGGCGTGTTTTTAAGGTTGGTTCGGCACCAAAAACCGTATATAAAATTAATAAGCATTATGCACAGTTTCGTTTTAGTACTGATAAGAATCTTGAGTTGTTGGATGATCGTTCGATACACGTTACGACACAACCATATTTAGATAAAGCAAGTCAGCATTTGAAACCGTATATTGTTGATGTTTTTGGTGAAGAAATTACAGTTTTGCCAAATGTGATGAGTCCGCTTTATGAGTGGTCTCCGTATTTTTTGATTGATTATCTTCCAGAAGATCTCAGTGGTTTATCTGTTTTAGATGTGGGTAGTGGTTGTGGTCTTGTGTCTGTGCATGCGTACTTGCGCGGCGCCTCTGTGGTGGATGCGGCTGATATCTCAGAGATTGCTGTGCGAAATACGCAAGTTAATTTCGATCGCTTTCATATGTCTGAATCTCGTGTATTTAAGTCAGATGTGTTTGAATCTGTACCACGTAAGAAATATGATATCGTGATTTACAATGCACCTTTTCATAATGGTATGCCGTTAAATGATCTGGAGCGAGGTGTGATGGATCCTGGTTACGGAGCACTTTTGGATTTTTTTGCAGGTATTAATGACTATTTAACGCAGAAGGGACGGATATATGTTTCGTTTTCGCGTAGTGGAAATCTGGATTTTTTTATGGATTGTATTAATAAAAGTAACTTTGTTGTAAAGGATATGCAGGAACTTAATCACTGGAATGATGCGCGTTTTTGTGCGGAAGATTTGCGATATAATGTGCAACTGTATTGTTTGACTCGCAAAGAGTCAGATCCACAGACGTATCTACGTAAAAAAGTCAAAGACGATCCACACGGCGTGAGAGTTCTGAAGGGATCAGTTATTGTAGAAAATGGTGTTTTCAATGAAAAAATTGCTTACCCTTCAAAAAAAGATTTTCTCTACTGTTCTGTGCCTTTGAGTTACATTCGTACTGGAAAAATTGTGATTACAGAAAATGGTAGAGCGATTAAATATCTTAATGCAGGAGATTTTTTTGGTTTGTATGAAACAGCATATTTTCTACAGTATAAAGAGAAAAAGGTTTTTGGACGTTGGACCTTAATTGCGGATACAGATATTGAAATGATTGTTTTTGATAAGCAACGAGTATGCAAGCTTCCTACGCATGTTCACAGAGCTCTCATAGAAACTAGTCAGAAATCTCGTCAACCGCAGCCGCTTACGCAATTGTCGGAATTAGATGATTTTGTACATCGTACACAACTGCAAACCCTCTCAAATCATGTTATCGTATTTCATAGTCATTTACTTAAGAGTAATTTTGCACTGATTAAGCATTTTGCTGCGATTGTAGGTTATAACAATGTTTTTGTACTGGAAAAGCCGTACTCAACTGTCGATGATGTTTTTCGTTCTGTTGCACAGCTAGGTGTTTATATTTTTCCTGTGAAGATCGATGGGAACATGCCTTATGATTTTTCTATTAATCGTACGACTTCTTATGTGTGGCAAAAAATTGTGTCACATGTCGTTAAAAACAATATTACTCATATTTCTGTGATTAGTGATGGTGCGGAAATGCTTTTGTCTGTCCCGTGGGAAGATTTGGGGACAGTTTCTGTGACCGCAGTGGAGCAGACGCAAAATGGTGTGGACCGATTACTGCATTCCGGAAAGAAAATTCCACCAACGGTAAGTATAGGAACAGCTATGCTTAAGAAACAGTATGAATCTCCTTTTATTGTGGATGCCCTTGTGCGACGTATTAAGGCGAGAAATTTGTGGAAGCAAGGATTGCGATTTGGTGTGATTGGTCGGGGAAGTTTGGGTACGCTTTTTTGTGCTTTTTTGCATAAAGCAAATATTGAATACTTCGTTTATGATAATGCAGATAAACTAAATACTAATGTGAACTCACTGGAAGAGCTTGTACGAAATGCAGATGTTATTGTGGGTACAACAGGGCAAGATGCGCTTCGCGGTTTGTATGTAGAAGAGATTATTGGCGAGAAGACCTTTGTGAGCTTCAGTTCTGCAAATCGAGAATTTCAATATTTGTTTGATCTTGCAAAAGTCTATCCAAATACATTTGATGATGTTACTTTGCAGGTAACATCAACATTTACTGCGCATATCTTGAATGGAGGGTATCCGATTAACTTTGACCGTTTTAAAGAGCGTGAAAGTCAGAATGATATTGTTTTGACGCGGATGTTGCTCTTTGCGGGATTTGTCCAATCGCTTGCCTACAAAAATTCTAGTGAAGGTATTATTGATTTTAGTGAAGGATATACTAGTGAAATTCTTTCGCTATGGAAGGGTGGTGCAATGGCTCAATAAGTAATATCGTTTTTTTGGGACGTACGCATTTATGGCAAATCGTTTCACTGGATAAGAGTTACATTTTCAATTGGAGGGTTGTGTTTGTGTTGTTTATTGGTATAAAAAAAGTGGCAATAAGTTTACTCATTGCCGACTAATAGTTTTTGCTAAAAGGTGGAATTTTTTGATGATTTTTTTGTAGATAATTATTTACGAAGGCAATTCAAGGCCTTTGTTCCACATTCTGCTTCCCATGTTTTTGGTTGTATGGGGATCTTTGTGAGTTCGTGCTGTATTTTTATACGTGCACTATGATCTAGCTGTGTCACAAAGGACATAATCTGATCTTCATTGAAGGTTGTGTGTTCTCCTTGTGTGTCCAGAGTAAGGCCTGGAATTTTTACAATCTCTCGCTCTTTTTCGAGTAATGCCCATAAAAAGAATCCCTCTTCACATTCACTTAGTGTAATTGGGGCATTTTTCAGTATTATAGCCATTCCGAGAAATGGATTTACGTCTTGGTAGAAAAGCTCCTGTGCGTAGAATACGTATGGATTGTGTGCGTGGAAGCACCATGCTTTGCTTTTAGCCATCTCTGCTGGGCAAAAATGTTTCTCACCTCTTTTCTTATTTCTTTTTTCTCGTTCGATCAGACAGCGCTCTATTGCCTCTAAGCAAGTGAAGCCTAAGTTACCTCCATGTAGTACTAATTTTCTTTTGTAAGTGTTAATATTCTCTAAGTGGCTTGTAGGGGTCATCAGAACTTCCTCTTTTTTAACGAATGTATTATCTTCTTGTGATTTTACAAGTTTCAAGATCATACCATGAAGTGAGTCTCCTGTAAAACTAGTGTGAAAAATTTGTTATTTATATATTATAGCCTCATTCACGAAGGGCGTGTCAGATGATATACTGTAGTTAACTATGGTTAAGATTATCTCTTTTATCAATCAAAAAGGTGGTGTAGGTAAGACTACTTCTGCTATAAATACTGCGACCTATTTAGCGGAAATGGGTAAGTTTGTTTTGCTTGTGGATCTTGATCCGCAAGGAAATGCGACTTCTGGACTTGGTTTGGATGCGAGCGGTCTTAAACATACACTCTATAGTGCGATGTCTGGTGGAAGTGATGTGCGTGAGTCTGTTGTTCGTACACAAACTGAAGGTTTAAGTGTTATTCCTGCAACCAGTGATTTAGCAGGTGCGAATATTGAGCTAATCGATGTTGAGCAGCGAGAATTTCGTCTTTACGATGTTTTGCGGCAGATTCGTATGGATTATGACTACATTGTCATTGACTCACCTCCGAGTTTGGGTTTGCTTACGGTAAATGGTTTGGTGGCATCTGATGCACTTATCATTCCGGTGCAGGCAGAGTACTATGCTCTTGAGGGACTTGGGCAACTTTTGGAGACGATTGATCTTGTGCGAGATGCTCTTCAGCCTGAACTGGATATTATGGGTGCAGTGATTACAATGTATGATCGGAGAAATCGTCTTGCGCGTCAAGTAGTGAAGGAGATGCGTGAGCATTTTCCTGGACGTGTTTTTGAGAGTGTAATTCCGCGTAGTGTGAGACTCGCAGAGGCTCCGAGTTTTGGACAAGCGATTTCGCTTTTTGATAGCATGAATAAGGGAGCAAAAGCATATAAATCACTTGCAAAAGAGATTATTGCACTTGAGGAGCAATAATCAACATGCGTATAAGAACAACTTTATAATACACAATACATGGCTGAGAAACATGGATTAGGGCGAGGACTTTCTTCGTTGATTCCACAAAAAAAGAAAGCGACTCCCCAGCAGGCATCTACTTCTGGTGATCACGTGTCGCGTGTTGGCGTACCTGTAGTTGCGCAGGATACACGTCGTAGTGTGCCATCTCATACTAAGGTGTCTTCTGATCGCTCAGCAGTTCCAGTGAAACCCACTCGAAATGAATCTCGTTTAGAGGATCGTATAAAAACCACACATAGTTCTCAGAAAAAGAAGGATGTGGAGGTGTCACATCCTTCAGAAAAGCGCCTTAGTGTTGTCGGCATTGCAGTTAGGGATATAGCACCCAATGAGCAACAGCCCCGCAAATATTTCGATGAAGATCGATTGCAAGAGCTTGCTGACTCGATTAAAGAGCATGGTATCATGCAGCCTCTTGTGGTTGTAGCAAAAGGATCAAAATATGAGTTGATTGCTGGTGAACGACGTTTACGTGCTGCAAAAAAAGCTGGATTAGAGAAGGTGCCTGTGATCGTGCGTGGTGCTATGGATGATCTGAAGAAGTTGGAGCTTGCAATTATAGAAAATGTCCAGCGTCATGATTTGAATGTTGTAGAAGAGGCGCGGTCGTATAAGAAGCTTGCTGATGAGTTTAATCTTACGCAGGAAGAGATTGCTCAGAAGATGGGCAAGAGTCGAAGTGTGATTGCAAATCGGATGCGTTTGGCGACGCTTCCGATAGAGATTCAGCGAGCTCTTATTGGTGGGCATATTTCAGAGGGTCATGCAAAAGTTATTTTGTCGCTTGATAATCCTGAGAAGCAACGCGCTTTATACGATTTGATTATTGCCGGGAAGTTGAGTGTGCGTGATGCAGAGAAGGCACTTGCTGGTTCATCCCACAGAGGTAGTTCAGTAGCATCACATACGCGAGGAAACAAAACGTCGCGAGAGCGTATGCTTGAGGATCAACTTGGTGCGTATTTTGGTACGAGGGTGCAAGTGAAACAAAAGGGCACAGGAGGATCGATCGTGCTTAGCTATTATTCTGATGCAGAGTTAAAAAATGTTCTTGGAAAGTTGAAGTTGTAGTGAACTTTTTTCTGTGCAAGAAGCTTTTGTGGGGAATCATTTAGTTTTTTGTGACCTAGGTTCGTCGTTAAGGAGGAATGTACTATTCCTCTTTTTTGTTTTGTCTCTTGATTGCGCCTTTCGCGTGAGATGTTTTTACAAAGCCGAGCCAGTTTGTATTTGGTTTTGTGCGATTTTTGTCCGTGACGATTTCGATTATTTGTCCATTTCTTACGATTGTATCTAATGATGCCATTTTACCATCGACACGTGCACCTACTGCGGTGTTGCCTACATCGGTGTGAATTGCGTATGCAAAGTCGACAATGGTAGCGTCCTCTGGGAGCTCAATAACATCACCTTTTGGTGTAAAGGCAAAAATATGATTTTTGAGAAAATCTACTTTAAGGCCCTCCAAGAATTCATCAGGATTATTACCTAAATCTTTTTGCCATTCGCGGAGTTGTCTGGCCCATTTAACCTCGAGTGAAATGTCATCGTTTTTTTTACGTGGGTCGAGGTATGCTCGCCAGCTTTTGTGTTTGCGTTCTTCGTAGAGCCAGTGTGCAGCAATTCCTAGCTCTGCTTCGTCATGCATTTGTTGAGTACGGATTTGAATTTCGAGAATTTGACCTTCTGGTCCGAAGACGGTTGTATGAAGGGACTGGTAGCCGTTTGGTTTGGGTAATGAAATGTAGTCTTTTATGCGACCAACCATAGGTCGGTATCTGCGATGGATAATACCAAGAGCTTCATAGCAGGATGTTACGTCTGGCACGATGACTCTTACTGCTATGATGTCGTAGACACGATTGACATCACCGTCATGTTTTTGGATTTTTAAAAAGAGGCTATGAATTGCTTTTGCGCGACCGTGGATGTCGACGTATTTCACATGCTTGTCTTTGAGAAGTGTTTTCATCTCTTCTAGTGCACGTTTGAGGTACGCACTTTTTTTGGAGAGCATTTCTTGACTAATTTTTTTTGTTTTTTGATAGTTTTCTGGATCGAGGTATTTAAAAGCATTTTCAGCTAGAGCAGCACGAATTTCGCCAATTCCTAGACGGTTGGCGATTGGAACATAGATCTCCATCGTTTCGTTTGCGATTCGTTGTTGTTTTTCTGGTTTAAGATGCTCTAGTGTGCGCATGTTGTGGAGCCTGTCCGCGAGTTTAATGATGACTGTGCGAATGTCTTCTCCCATCGCGAGAAACATGCGCCGCCAATTTTCGAGCTTGAAATCTTCAGCATCACCGCGCAGTTTCATTTTACCGAGTTTGGTTATGCCTTCTATCATACGTGCTGTGTCGCGACCAAATTCTTTTTGGATTGTCTCTAGTGTTACTTCTGTGTCTTCTGGCACATCGTGGAGTAGCCCTGCTGCAACTGTGCGAGCATCCATGCCTATACCTGCAAGAATTTCTGCTGTCGCTAAGCAGTGTTGGACATAGGGAACGCCACTAGCGCGCGTTTGACCATCATGTGCAATGCGTGCCATCTCAAAAGCACGGGCGATTATTTTTCGTCCTTTGGAACTCGGTGCAATAGGAAAAGCTCTGTAAACTGTTTCTAGAGTGCGGATTTCATGTGAGTTTTTTGGGAGTGACATAATAATTACTCAGTATTTACGGATTGCGGTAGGTATTTAGTAGACTGTTTTGTGTCCGTATCTTCTTTTACTATAGATAAAAATGATTGTTTGTACAACTTTTTTGGGTGACATAGTGGAGGTAAATTGATTGTGGGTATATGCATCATAATATGATTTTTTTTATTTTTTCTTTATAGACTGGTTCTCTATTCTTTTTTCTGAAAAGATGGTATAGTATTTCCACTTATATTTTTTTATGGAATGTGGATTTTGGGGAAAACTGAAGAAGCCATTTTTTGTATTGGCACCGATGGAAGATGTCACTGATGTTGCATTTCGTGCAATGTTTGTCAAATATAGTGGCATGGCAGATGATGGCACTTCCGTAGGCGGTTTAAGTGCATTGTGGACTGAGTTTACTTCTGCGGATGCTCTTTCGCATCCTGATGGTCGTGCTCGCGTAGAACATCGTCTGCGCTATGACTCTCAATCTGAGCATCCTATTGTGGCGCAAATTTTTGGTGCGCGTCCGGAGAATATTGCAACTGCTTCTGCATATTGTGCATCTTTGGGTTTTGATGGGATTGATCTTAATATGGGTTGTCCAGTAAAAAAAATTGAAAGTGCTGGTTCTTGTGCGGGACTGATTAAAACGCCGGAGCTTGCTGTGCAAACGATCGATGCAGCGCGGCGCGGCGCTCCTCACGTACCTGTCAGTGTAAAAACACGTATTGGTTACAATACGATTGATTTAGAAGGGTGGATCGGTTTGCTGTTGGCGCAGCATTTGCCTGTGCTTACTGTGCATCTTAGGACAAAAAAAGAAATGAGTGACGTGCCTGCGCATTGGGATCTTATGCCGGAGATCGTTGCGATGCGTGATCGCATTTCACCTCATACGCTTATTATTGGTAATGGTGATGTGTGTAGTATGGATGATGCTTTTCACAAAGTAAAAAAATTTGGATGTGATGGTGTTATGATTGGTCGCGGTGCATTTGGAAAGCCGTGGTTTTTTCGTCATGAGTATGAACCATCGGTGCGTATGAGACTTCAGATTCTTTTAGAGCATACGCGGTTTTTTGAAGAAGCATTTCTTGTGAGAACTGCTGGTGCACCAGAGGACTGGTATAAGGACAAAAATTTTGCCATAATGAAGAAGCATTTTAAAGCATATGCACACGGATTTGATGGTGCGCAAGCATTGCGCGTGCAGCTCATGGATGCTGAGAATGCAGCGGATGTTGAGCAGGTGATTGCGACTTTTTTACAGCGCGAAGGAAGTATTCATTCGTAATTGAGTTTCTACAGTTTATTTTTATTGATTTTTCTATGAGGATTATAATCAAGCTAGTGATCTATACGATTATTTTTTTTGTGATTCTCTCAACGTTGTGGTGGTATCTTATTGGGGAGTCTATCCTTACGAGTCTCACGAGCTAAATATATTTGCATGATGAATATTGCTGTACTTGTTTCTGGTGGTGTTGATAGTTCTGTAGCACTTGCGTTACTTAAAGAGCAAGGACATGCAGTAACTGCGTACTATCTTAAAATTTGGCTTGAGGATGAGATGTCATATCTCGGGAATTGCCCATGGGAAGAAGATCTTTCTTATGCACAGGCTGTGTGTGATCAGTTGGATGTTGAGCTTCGTGTTGTGCCATTGCAAAAGGAGTATCATGCTCGGGTTGTTTCCTATACGATTGATGCTGTACAAAAAGGTCTAACACCCAATCCTGATGTACACTGTAATGCACAGGTGAAATTTGGTGCATTTTTAGAAAAGTATGGTGATGCGTATGATCGTGTAGCTACTGGCCACTATGCACAAGTGTTACTTGCAGAAGATGGTGATGTTCGTTTGTTTCAAGCACCTGATGCTGTAAAAGATCAAACCTATTTTCTTGCGATGATGGATCGTGTACAACTTGCGAAAGCACTTTTTCCAATTGGTCATCTCGAGAAAAAAGATGTTCGAGTGCTTGCGGAAAAGTTTTCTCTTCCTACAGCAGGTCGAAAAGATTCGCAAGGGATTTGCTTTTTGGGGAAAATTTCTTTTCGTGATTTTATTCGTCATCATTTAGGTACACTTGGAGGACGATTTGTAGAAAAAGAGTCAGGTAATGACCTTGGAGCCCATGATGGACATTACTTTTATACTATCGGACAGCGACGGGGAATAGATGTGCACAATGGACCATGGTATGTCTGTGGGAAGAATGTGCGGGAAAATATCGTTTATCTTACCCATGGTTTTAGTGGTGATGATTATAGTAGAGATGGATTTTCTATTCGTCAGTGTAACTGGCTTGTTTCTCCTCGAGTGCATGATGTGACAAAGGTGAAGTTGCGACATGGTCCAGCATTCCAAAAAGTTGTTTCGCTTACTGGTCGTGGTGATGTTTTTGACGTACGTATGGCTTGTGGTGACCGTAGTGTGACGCCTGGGCAATATGCTGTTTTCTATACTGAGGATGGTTTGTGTGTCGGTGCGGGCAGCATTCTTGATTCGTAGATTTTTAGTTTTTAGAACTTACGTACTTAGTGTACTTTGTTGTTAAAATCTCCGTTTTCACTCACTATAGGTAGGTTATAGTTTGTGAAAAGTCTCGATGTTGCTTTAAATTATCCTCACGTGCGTAAGTCCTATATTGTTGTGTTATAATGTTTGTATAAAAGAAAATACTTTGTATTTTTTGGTGTACGATTATATTTTTTTGAGAACAGAAACATTTCGTAGCTTCAAGATGTATATAGTCATATAAAGTATAAAAAGCCTTATGACGACAAACAAAAAAACAATAAAAAAATCACGACCGGCTACTTCTGTCCCATCAAAGGGAAGTCAGAAAAGTACTACCATAAAAACTGCAAAAAAAACTGTCAAAAGAACAGGGAACAATATCTCTCGTAAGAAGGTAGTTGCGCAAAAAACTGTTAATCCTGCACAATCAGCAAAACCTGTGAAGTCAAAAAAGAAAGTGAAATCGGCAAAAATTTCATCGCAGTCTAAAGGCGCTTTACGGTCAGATCGCTCTTCTTCGGTACTAAAAACTTCTACACGATCAGAAAAAAAAGCAAAAGCAACAAGTGACTCTAAACGGGTGAGACTATCTGGTAAAGCACTGTCGAAGTCTTCAACAAAAATGGAAAAGACTGCAGAGAAAAAAGCACATGTTAAAAAATCAGTTTCAAAAAGAGCGGCAAACAGGAAAAGTGCTGATGTAAAAAAAACTGTTTCTAGACGTGCTGTAGCGCATACTAGCAGCTTTCAAAAGAAAGCTGCTGTAAAGGAAGCACATGTTGCTCGTTATCCTCATTCTATGGAAAATTCTCTTCGTGCTTCTGAAAGTGTTACTTTTTATGATGACGTTAATACTGATGATCATTCTCATGAATATAAAGGATGGCTCAATTCTAATAGTTTTTTAAAACGTTCACTTGCGGTTTTTGGACACAATTTTGTAGGTAGCTTTTTGGTGGCAATACCTTTTTACATCTTTTTGTTTATTTTTTTTGCGTTCCTTTTGCGAGAGGTGTAGTATATGATGGATCTGATTGTATTTACTTTATAGCTAGACTGGGAATCAATAGCATCATGAAAGGCTAAGACCATCTCAAATAACTACCACGCGCCCAAGCATGCACTCTCTCGGTTACAATATTTCCCAAAACTGGCTCATAAGTTATCAACATACTGCGTATTTTTTGAAAGCGTCTCGCATATGCGAGAGCGCATTTAGTTGATATTGGTTAATTGGAGAAGGTATACTTGTTTACTTAGATTTACATTATTGTAGAATTTCTTGATCTTCTAGGATCGCAAAAAAAACCGCTTGTGCGGTTTTTTTTGTTTTTTTTGCGAGTACCTTCTGTCTTAATCTCTTCCTCCGAAGAGTGATAATAGGCTTTGGAACATCACAATAAAGTTAATGTACATGTGCAGAGCTCCGAGTGTTGCCATTTTCTTGAGGCTATTGTTGTCGTTTGCATTTTGAGCGTAGATTGCTTTGTACATTTGATTGTCGTATACGGTCGCTGCTGAGAATACCATAAGAGCAACTGCACTGAGAATCATATGTAGAACGCTACTACCAATAATCATGTTAATGAGACTGACGCTAAATACCCCTATAATTCCTACAAAGATTGCTGTGCCCCATGACGAAAGGTCTTTTTGCGTTGTGAATCCGTAAATAGCGAGACCTCCATAGAGGGCAGCAGTTACAAGAAATGTGGTTGTTAGTGTACTACCTGAATACATGAGAGCCAATCCTGAGAGAAAAATACCTGTGATTGCTGTGTAGATAAAGAAAAGGCCACGTGATATTTCAGCTGGGAGTTTGTTTATCAGAAACTGAATACCAAGCATGAGACCAATCTGTAATGCAAAAAGGCCGTAAAAGTATGCGGGATTCGCAAAAATATTTGCACCTAGATTTGTGTTTAGTGTGACATATGCAGTTAATGCGCTTATAAGCATGCCGACTGTCATCCATCCATAGATAGATGCATAGAAAGAAGCGAGTGTCGATGAACCAACATTTCCTTCAATGCGTGTTTGTGATTCCATAAATATCAATTAATATATAGTTAACTTTGCGTCTATTGTAGTACATTTTTCCGTTCTCGTCAATATCAATTGTGTTATAATATGGTGATACTTATTCTCTTTATTTTTCACTATGAAACGACCGTTATTTACATTCTTTCTCTTTACATTTTTTTCTTTTTGTTTTGTACATCCCATTCAGGCATCGCTGGAAGAATTTAACATGAAAGTAACGCCGTCTGATATTGTTGCAGCTCCAGATGCGCGTGTTTATGGTAGTGTGGTTTTAGAAAATACGAGTAATTCTTCTCGTGAGATCACTCTCTCTCTTTCTGATTTGGAAGAAATTTCTGAGCAGAATGTCGTTTCAGCACCATTTGATTCTGTGCGGTTTTTTGGTGCAGTACCAGAAGCTTTTGAGGATCAATTAGCGCAGGGAGATGTGTCTTCTGTGTGCCGTTCGCGTGATGCAAGTGAAGCACTTGATACGTGGTGCGATGGGAAAAAGGAGATTTCGATTACTCTTGCAAAAGAATCATCAGTCACTGTTCCGTTTGTTTTTATATCGAAAAAGAATGTTCAGGATCGTGCTGATGCTTTTATCGTTGCTCGTAGTGATACTTCTGCAGAAGAAGATGACAATAAAGATCGTTCTGGCGCACCAGAGAATGTGGATGAGTCACTTTTTCATACACAGAAAGTCACGTATATTTCTCCGGTGGATTCAATTGTTCTCGTGGAAATTTCTTCGATGACGGTCTCTCGTTCGTTCGGTCCTTTTGACTTCTTTTCGTGGATGCGATCTGGTTTCCGTGAAACATATGATTCTGAAGTTGTTATTGTGAACCGTGGCACTGAGGATGTCATATTTACACTTAATCTCGTTGTTGATCGCGCAGGTGAGGAGGAAATACTTGAGCGGGAGATTGTTTTAAAAAAACATGAAGAGATTACAGAGAATTTTTCTGGCGTTGCTGTTGAGCGATTGGGGACGACTTTTGTTCGTGCTTCACTCGAGTACAATGGTTCTGATGGACCGTACGTTGTAGAGACCGATCGCGCGCGTATTGCTGTTACACCGCTTAAGGAAATTATGAGTGGTATAATTTTTTCCTTTGGACTTTTTGGTTTGTATGTATGGTGGCGTAACTGGCGTGCTCCTCGGGTTGCAGCGTATTCCTATGCTGATGCTCGAGAAAAAACTCCGGTACGTAATATGTCTGATCCCGATGATCGACTTATAGAGCAACAACCTACAAAAGACGATGATGATCATCAGTCTACTCCATCACGCGTCGCAAAAAAAGTGAGATCAGCTCGGAAAACTACAAAAAAACGTGCTGAAAAGATTGCTACTGCGAACGCAGATCTTTCTACTGATTCAAAACTCGCGCGTCCAGTGCTTTCTGAAAAGAAGCCTTCTCAGATGGATCTTGAATGGATGTGGGATGATGAAAAGGTATTTGATGAAGCTATGCGAGCACAAGAGCGTACTGCGAATGTTCGTGTTGGTTTGTTTGCTTTTATTTCGTTGTGCGCACTTCTTTTTCTTGCTTTTTTTATTATTGGACGTTTATTTTTCAGTGAGGAAGAGACGCGTTCGATTAGTGATTTGCATGAGAGTTCTTCTGATCGTTCAGAGGATGATGTCCAGGAATCTGATTCTGATCAGTTGGATATAGTAGAAGACAATGAAAAAGCACAAGATGATTTGCAGGTGACTCCAAAGCAAGATGAAAAAACTGATAATGAGTCCGTTGCGCAAAAAAAGCAGAAGGAAGAAACTAAAAAAGAGGATGAGAATGTGAATGAAAATGTTAGCCAGTCTGACAAGGTTCCAGCGCAAACTACTGTTCGTGTACTCAATGGTGGGGAAGTGGCAGGTGCTGCCGGTGCGTTGTCGGAAGAAATTGCTAAAAAGGGTTATAAAGTCCTTTCTGCTTCTAACGCTTCGAATAATTATCAGAAGACGACTGTTTATCATGCAAAAGGACAGAGTGCACAGGCCAAGGCGCTCCTGAAGAGTTTGGGCGTGGCATATAATACTTCCTTTGTTGAGGACTCTGATGCTATTTTGAAGAAACATGCTGCTGATCTTGTTGTGGTGATTGGGAAGACGAATTAAAATTATTTAGAACTTATGCATTTGGTGTACGTTGTCGTTAAAATCTACGTTTTTTACTCACCGTAGGTAGACTATGGCTCGTGAAAAGCCTCGACTTTGTCTAACAATTACACTCAAATGCGTGAGTCCTATTATTATATTTTTTTTGTGCTTGCAGTGCCGATGATATTTTGCTGCATTTCGTATAAATTGTTTGTTGATGAGAGTGTGTTTATTTTAAGTTATTTTGTACGACTTTACTTATGAAAAAATTTGCTCACAAGGCGTACTCTACAATGGAGACTTCTGCTGTTTTGCAGTATCTTGATACTAGTGAGAAAGGTTTGGCGCGTGATATAGCTTCCGAGCGATTGAGAGTTTTTGGTGAAAATAGCCTTCCTAAAGATAGAAAGAAGTCGCGTCTTGTGCTTTTTTTGCGCCAATTTCATAGTCCGCTGGTGTATATTATTCTCGTTGCTGCTGTAGTTTCTATTGTCATAGGGCACCATAGTGATGCATTTTTTATTTTGATTGTTGTCTTTATTAATACCATTGTTGGTTTTTTTCAAGAAGATAAAGCTGAGCAGGCACTGGCTGCTTTACAGGGATCAATGACACATCAAGCTGTTGTGCTTCGTGGCGGCAAGCCATATGAAGTTGATGTCAAGGAGCTTGTGGTCGGTGATATTGTTCGCGTGAGCGCAGGAGATTATGTAGCAGCTGATGGTCGCATGCTTTACGGAGATCACGTTGCAACACATGAAGCTGTGCTTACTGGTGAATCAGAAAGTGTGCGCAAGAAAGCAGATACGCTTTCTCATGTGAAGGGCATTGGAGATCAATTTAATATGTTTTTTGCTGGTTCCTATATTGCTGAAGGTGATGGTGCTTATGTGGTGACCGAGACTGGTGCAGATACTGAACTCGGTAAGATCGCATCACTTGTACGTAATCAAAAACAGGCGAGTGAGCCTCTGAAGCAGGAGTTTGCGCGACTTTCTCATGTGATTGGTGGCTGTGTGCTTGTGGCAATTGCTTTTTTTGCAGTGATTGGCATTATGCGTGGACAAACAGTGCAAGAGGTTTTTATTACATCAACGGCACTTGTTGTAAGTGCGATCCCAGAGGGATTGCTTCCTGCTGTGACGATGGTCATGGTTTTTGGTGTACGGCGTTTGGCGAAGCAACGTGCGCTTGTGCGCAAACTCAGTTCGACGGAAACAATTGGTGCAATTACGACTATCTGTAGTGATAAGACAGGTACGCTTACTGAGGGTGAAATGCGTGTGGAAACCGTATTGACGGGATCAGGGAGGTTAACGGATGTTCATGTGGGGGATCATATAGTACCGCAACGTGCATCGATTGCATTTGATGCATTAAATTCTGTGGAACGTGTCTTGCTTATTGGTAGTTTGGTAAATGATGCATTTGTCGAAGAAGAGGGTTTGCTTGTGGAGAATGATGTGCAAAAAAGTACTACCCCTGTCGTTCGTGGTCGATCTACGGACAAAGCCTTACTCTTAGGGGGTATGCGTCATGGTTTGATACCAGATGTATTTCTTGCAGATCATGCTCTTGTTGCAAAAATTCCTTTTTCGTCGGAGCGTAAATTTGCTAGTCGTATTTATAAGAATCTTGCAACAGATGATCACTATGTGTTTGTAGTAGGTGCGCCTGAGCGTATTTTTGATCGTTCAAGTCATGTCGTGTTGGATGATGGTCGAATAGTTCGTACAGATCATAAGGATGTTGTAGCTCTGGAGAAACAGCGTCAGACCCTGACAGATCAGGGTTTGCGCGTCTTGGCATGTGGGTGGCGGAAGGTTGATTCGTCTGCATTGGGGGATGTATATGATCGTGCGGCCATGGAAGTGCGTGCTATCCACCTACTTGGTTATATTGGTGTAGAGGATCCTGTGCGTCTTGAAGCGCAAGATGCTCTTTCTGTTGCAAAGGAAGCCGGTATTAGACCGCTTATTGTTACGGGAGATCATGCGATGACTGTACGTGCTATTATTGCAAAATTAGGATGGAATGTTTCTGCTGATGAGATATGCACTGGTGATGTTGTTGAGAAAATGGATCAAGAAGAGTTGCGTTCTCGTGTGCAAACAACAAGTATTTTTGCTCGTGTGGCTCCTGTACATAAAATTCGCATAGTGAAGGCTTTGCAAGACAATGGTGAAATCGTAGCGATGGTGGGTGATGGTGTAAATGATGCGCCTGCACTCAAAGCTGCACATGTTGGTATTAGTATGGGTAATGGCACTGATATAACGAAGAATGTTGCTGATATGGTACTTCTTGATAGCAGTTTTGCGACGATTATTGGTGCGATTGAACAAGGTCGCGCGATTTTTGAAAATATTCGTAGAATCATCATATATCTTGTTTCCGATAATTTTTCAGCACTTTTTATTTTTTTTGTCGCAATGATCCTTGGATTTCCATTGCCGCTTTTGGCAGCTCAGATTTTATGGATCAATCTTATCGAAGATAGTCTACCAAATATTGCATTGACAACAGAAAAGGATACAAAAGGTATTATGAAGATTCCACCGCGGCGCGTGGGTGAGCCGATTTTGTCACGACTGCATAAGCAATTTATGATAGTAATTTTTGTTATCTCTGGTTTAGCTGCTGTTGGCGTGTATTTTTGGATGTTGCAATATACTGATGATATTGCACTTGTGCGGACCGTTACATTTGCACTTATTGCATTTGACTCACTTGCACTCACATATGTTTTGCGTAGTTTTCGTCGTAGTATTTTTCGCCGAGACCTCTTTCACAATCAGTGGATTAACTACGCTGTTGCTGTATCATTCCTCTTTCTCCTTGCAGGGATTTATGTGTCGCCGCTTACACAGTTCCTTGGTACAGTAGCTCTTAGTCCGATACATTGGATTGTGATTGTTGCAGTTACGGTGATCGAGGTGATTGTATTTGAGTTTGCAAAAAAACGTATCTTTGCCTACTAATACCATCTCTTCTTTTGCTAAATTTTCCCATTTTTGGCTGCAAAAAGTATTGATCTCATCATGGTATCTCGATACTATTTTCTCGATCACTTCATTTTTCACTATAAAAATGGAAAAATTCGCCTCAAAAATGATTGTAGATAGGCTCTAAGAAATTTTGGTGATGGCACTATCATGTTCTCTTTGTGCTAGAATATGTATTGTGTAGATCATTTGATTATATCTAAGGGCTATTGAAATATTGTATTGTGGAACTATTGACAATTCCCTAAAAAAGTAGTATATATTTAAACTATAAGTTATCGTATTGTTACAATGAAATTGCATAATTTTAATACCTATTTCTTTTTTGGCGTGTTGTTTTTGGTGAGTATGGGAGCATTTTTGCTTTTCTTGCCTTTTCTTAGTGCAATTTTTGTTGCGGCGCTTTTCGCCGGAATTTTTGCAAGGCCACAACGCTTATTGTTGAAGTATTTAAAAGGATATCCAGGTACAGTTGCGATGCTCATGTGTCTTTTTGTAGCGTTGGTCATTGTATTGCCTATTGTAGGTATCGGAAACATTGTTATTGGTGAGGTTGCAGAAGTCGTGGAAGAAGTAACGACGGATGGATCACAGGCGCAGCAGAGCATTCGTCGTGTTGCTGGGGTGATATTGAACTCTCCTGTTGGCGGCATGATTGAGTCTCGTGTCGGTGCTGTAGATCTAGACAGTAGCATCAGTGATACGATTGCAAATCTTGGTGGGGGTATTCTTTCTCTTACAGAAAATTCACTTGGCAATGCGAGTGGTGTGGCAAAGTCTTTTGTAAAAAAAACCTATGAGGGGATCGTCGGTTCTGTGCTGTGGATTTTTGTACTCTTTTTTACGCTCTTTTACTTTTTCCTTGATGGGAAACAGTTTGTGAAAAAATTGATGATGCTGAGTCCGCTGAAAGATGCGCATGAAGAACTGCTTATTGAGAAATTTATGTCGATGGCGCGTGCTACACTCAAAGGAACATTTATTATAGGGAGTATCCAAGGATCCCTTGGTGGTATTGCCTTTTTGATTGCTGGTATTTCGTCGCCGATGCTTTGGTTCGTCGTGATGGTTTTTTTAAGTGTGATTCCTGCGCTCGGAGCAGGACTAGTGATTTTCCCTGCGGCATTTATCATGTTCTTTCTGGGTCATGTGTGGCAGGGCATTTTTCTTCTAGGAGTTGGACTTGTAGTTACATCAATTGATAACGTTCTTCGTCCAAAACTCGTCGGTAATGACACGCAAATGCACAGCCTTCTCATATTCTTTGGGACTATTGGTGGTATGAGTGTCTTTGGCCTTATCGGATTTATCGTAGGTCCAATTATATTAGCCCTCGCTCTTGCGATGTGGGAAATCTATGCGTATGAGTTTAAAGCGCAGCTTAAGAAATATAATGGTTAGCTGATCGTTATTTCAGTATGGGAAATTTTGGACATATTTTGATGTTGGTTGGTGGGTCGATATTTTTTGTTGGTCTTGTGTATTTTGTATTGACTAAGTTCGGTGTGGAAAAACTGCCTGGAGACTTTTTCTGGTCGAATGGTAAAGTCTCTTTTGCTTTTCCACTTATGACGTCGATTATGCTAAGTATCATTGCGACTGTGGTGATCAATGTTTTTTTGCGTAAATAGTATGTATAATAGTGTTCTGTGCGTACTTTTAAATATAAGAAATTGATGTAAAGATGAAAAAGTGCACAGATGTAAAGTTGACATTCGTTTTTTTTACAACTTATGCACTTGGCATACTTTGTCGTTAAAATCTCCTTTTTTCACTCACCATAGTTAGACTATGGCTCGTGCAAAGCCTTGATTTTGCCTAAAATTATATTCACGTGCGTAAGTCCAATTTCTTTCTAAACTTTTTTCCTTGTTATAATAAATAGACGTTTGCGACGTATATGAAAATAGGGATTGATGCACGGTTTTTTGGTCCTGATAGTAAAGGGCTTGGACGCTATACGCAAAAACTTGTAGAACATTTGGAGCACATTGATCGTACGAACGACTATGTGATTTTTATGACGCGTGATAACATCGATCTCTATACGCCGAAAAACTCTCGTTTTTGCAAAGTGCTCGCGCCGTACAAGTGGTATAGTTTCTCAGAGCAAATTTTTTTCCCGTGGCTGCTATATCGTCATCGGTGTGATTTTGTCCATTTTCCACATTTTAACGTGCCGCTTCTTTTTTTGGGTCGATTTATTGTTACAATTCATGATTTAATACTCGTGCGCTATCCGACGCATAAAGCCTCTACGCGCAATATCGTTTTTTATTGGTTTAAGTTTCTCATGTATCGATTGGTGATTCGTCATGCGATTTTCAATTCACGTGCTATCGCAGCAGTGTCACTGTTTACAAAAAATGATATTCTTGATCAGTATGCAGTTTGTGCTGACAAAATCACTGTTACGCTTGAGGCTGGATCTGATGTTTACCGCTCGCATAATGATATTGAAGATGATCTTGATGTTTTGGGTGAAGTTTCCGATCGTAGTATAATAGAACCGTACTTCTTGTATGTGGGAAATGCTTATCCACATAAAAATCTTAAGATGCTTGTCGATGCTTTTGTGCTCTTTGAAGCGCAACAAAAGCGTTCTACGTATAAGGATGCTGTAGCATATAGTCTTGTTCTAGTGGGGAAGCGTGATTATTTTTATGATCGTTTGCAAGAGTACATTGATCGAAAAGGTATAAAGAGCATTCTTATTTTATCAACGGTGAGTAATCATCGTTTGCATTTGCTCTATATGCGAGCGCATGGATTTCTCTTCCCTTCACTTTATGAGGGATTTGGATTGCCGCCACTGGAAGCATGTGCTTATGGTATTCCTGTGCTTTCTAGTCGCCTCGCATGTATGCCTGAGATTTTGGGTGATGCTGCCCACTACTGTGACGTTTCAGATGTTTCTGTCTTTGCTGCTGGCATTGCGTCAATTGCAGCAGATGAACAGTTGCGTACACGTCTTCGAGCGGAGGGACCACTTCGAGCGCAACGGTATTCGTGGCAAAAAACTGCACAGGAAACACATGATCTCTATTTACGTACTTTTTATAAAATAACTTCTTGAGTACTTTTTTGAGTGTTTTGATGCTTGTGTTCAAGGTTGTGTTTCTACTAACCTGAATTTATAGATGGTAGTAGCATGGATTTTCAATTATAATGCCTTTGCAATACAGATTGTGAAATAACATACGTAAGGTAAGTTGGTTGTTGATTGTTTTTTGATGGTAAAGACGATGCTTTTGTTTGCTACTTTATTTGTATCACTGTGAAATATTAAATGGATATTACTTCGCGAAAACATAATGATGAATTGTCAGTATATGCTGATGTGCCAATAGTACGACGGCAATCTTCTCGTCGGTTGCCAAAACAAAAAAAGTCTTTTGTGCACACCCAAAATATTCGTCGTAGTCATGTGCGTCACGATTTTTCTCGTGATGCGAATTTGCAGCATTCTCGTCGCACGTCCCAAGAAAAAAACCGTACAGATCGTTCTCAAGAAATGCGACAAGATGCTCATACTTTGGAACGTCGACGGCAAACGCAGATACGTTTTTTGCACAGACAAAAAAATGAAGCACTTATTGCAAAAAAATTACAGATAAGAGAGAGGGATACGCAACGACGTCTTGTGCAGCGTAAAGATTATACGGTACAGAGTAAGCATACAGACTTGGATGTGCAGACAGCTGCATTGCGAGTGCAAAAGGTGCATTTTGCAAAAGAAAAGCACACACAGGAGCAGGAGCAGGTGCAGGTGCATGTGGATCTATTACAGAAAAAAGAGCATGCACATAGTGCATTGCAATCGCAGCGTGTAGTTATGCCACAAAGTGATAAGGGCGTACATGTGACGGATCGTGTGTACGATGATTCATTAGCGATTCCTGTAGCTGATCAGCAATCATTGAAGCCTGCACTGCAAAAACTTCGTGAAAATTATTCTGTACAAGACCGCGTAGAAGTTGGCGTAAATCAAAAACCAGTTGTGCCAGCGTTAGTGGATTCTCGCGAACAAAAATACAATGTGCCGCAGAAGCAAAATGTGACCGCAGTTTGCCCTAGGATGGAATCTCATGTTGCAGTACCTGCTAGCAAGAAGCGTGTGTTGAGTGAGAGTCCTGCTTTTTTTGAAGGAGTGAGAGATGATCGTAGTGTACCTATTTTTTCCGAGAAAAAAAAGGATCGATCGGGGAGTGTAAAGCGGTTTTTTTCTCGACTGCAAATTTCTTTTTTGCGACAGCTTTTTTCATGGCAAGATGCACACTTTCGTTTTGTGATGGTTGGGTTTTTTGGAATGACGATATTTGGAAGCTTTCTTTTTTTTGGGCATGCTTTAGCTACAAAAGATCGTGTTACAGCGAGTGCTGAGAGTGCTCTTGATTCGCTGCGACAAGCTGCATCGCTCGCTCGCAGTGGTGATCTCACGCAGGCGCATGCCTTTGTCGGTGACGCAAGAAATCTTTTTGGTCAAGCGCACAAAGATATTGCTACGATTAACCGTTTTATAGTTTCTCTTTCGCGCTATGTGCCTGGTGCTTCGCGTCTTGCTAGCGGCGATGCTCTTGTAGCGGCAAGTGTACATCTCAGTGATGGTCTTTCTGAAATGACAGCACTTTCTGAAAAGCTCGATCTTCTTTATCAGTCGGCAAAAGTCGAAGATTTGGAAGAATTTTCCATACTTGATGTTGCACATGTTTTTTTTGAACATCTTGAGTCATTTACAGCTGCTATGCAGGAAGCGGAGCGTCATATCAGCCGTGTCGATGCTTCTGATGTGCCTGTGGCGCAGCGCGATCAGTTTATTGCACTTACGCAGTTTATCGCACCTTTAAATAATCTCTTGACTGAGACGAATGCACTTGAGCCTGCTATTGTAGATTTTTTAGGTGGGAATGGTTCGCGTAAATACCTTTTTCTCTTTCAGAACAATCAAGAGATGCGTGCTTCTGGGGGATTTATCGGTAGCTACGGTTTCCTTGATATGGATCGTGGGCATATACGAGAGTTTAAAATTGATGGGATTTACAATCCTGATGGCCAACTGACCGATAAAGTAGTTCCGCCGCGTCCAATTCAAAAAATATCAGCAGCATGGAGTTTGCATGATAGTAATTGGTGGCCACACTTTCCTACGAGTGCCGAAAAAGCAATTGATTTCTATGCTCGCACAGGCGGTCCTAGTGTCGATGGAGTGATCGCAGTTACACCTACGATGGTTGAAAAGATGCTTGCACTTACCGGACCGATTGTTCTTTCACAATATGATGTAACACTAACATCAGACAATTTTGTTGAGCTTACTCAGTACAAAGTGGAAAAAGATTATGATAAGACAGAAAATCGGCCGAAGAAAATTCTTTCAGATCTCATGCCAGCACTTATGGGTGAGCTAAAGAAAGATCTCTCACGAGAAAAAATGGTGCGTTTAATGCATATCATCTCAGAAGGTCTTGAAGAGCGTCATATTATGTTCTATATGCGCAATGCGCAAATTCAAGATGTTATTGAGCAGCAACATTGGGGTGGGCGGATGTTGTCGACACACGATGACTATCTGAGTGTCGTGCACACAAATATTAATGGATTTAAAACTGATGGAATTATTGATGAAAAAATTACGCACAATGTTTCCTTTGCTGATGGTGGTAGAATTATCGATACAGTGACGGTTACGCGTACGCATGGTGGTGGTGATACAGGATGGGAATGGTGGGATGCTGTAAATGCTGATTATATGCGTGTTTATGTGCCACAAGGTTCACGTTTGCTCAGCGCGACGGGGCATACACGTGAGTGGCATGAGCCACGATTGGATTATGAGACACTTGGTTTTGAGCGAGACTTCGATGTTGAAAGGGAGGAGAATAATGTATATGTAGACCCTGCATCTGGGACGCGCGTTTATGATGATGCTGGTAAAACAGTTTTTGGGAATTGGGTGTATGTATCGCCGCAAGAATCTGTTACAGTTACGTATACATATGAATTACCATGGCGGTATGTGACCGATACTGACGCACACGGTAAATTTTCTTCGCATGGCGTTTTGTATCAAAAACAAGCTGGTGCAGAAAATGTTACTTTAGAAAGTCTCTTTACACTCTCACCTGAAATGTCGATGGTTTCACATGTGCCACTTGTAGAGCACACCCAGGAGTCTGATACTGGCTATGTGTACGAGGGAGATTTGAATTCAGATTATTATCGTGGTATTGTATTTCGTATTCAGTAGCGTATTTTTGCATGTTGAAAAGTTTTTATCATCAACTCTGTGGTCTTCAATCACAATCTATCGGTGTCGCGGCACTTATTGTAGCTTTTTTCGGAATCGTTAGCAGGCTTTTAGGCTTGGTACGTGATCGTATTTTAGCTGCACACTATGGCGCTGGCGATGTTTTGGATGTGTATTACGCTGCATTTCGATTACCTGATCTGATTTTTGAATTACTCATTGTCGGATCGCTCGCTGCAGCGTTTGTGCCACGCTTCAGTGCTCTTATTGTTGGAGAAGATCGGAAACGTGCCTGGCGTTGTGCGAATGATCTTTTGATTGTACTCCTTAGTATTCTTGGCTTTTTGAGTTTACTTGGATTTATCTTTGCTCCTGTGCTTATTCGTATGATTGTGCCTGGTTTTGATGCGGTAAAAACGGATGATACTGTTGCATTTGCACGGATTATGTTTTTGTCACCTCTCTTTCTTACAGTCAGCGCACTTTTTGGTAGCGTGCTTGTCTCGATGAAAAAGTTTTTGTTATATGCAAGTGCCCCGCTTTTATATAATGTGGGAATTATCTTTGGTATCATTTTTATTGCTCCTCGTGCTGGCATTATAGGACTTGCGTATGGTGTTGTTCTAGGTGCTTTTTTGCATTTTGTCATTCATATAGTTGCAGTTTATAAGAATGGTTTTTCTTTTTCTCTTCCACAAAAGATGCCGTATAAAAACAAGGATGTACAGGTTATATTACGTTCGATGATTCCACGTATTTTTGGTAGCGCATCTAATCAAATTGCGCTTTTACTCACTACTTTCTCTGCTTCACTTCTTTTTTCTGGTGCTATTGCTGTTTTTACTTTTGCATACAATGTGCAGAGTGTTGTACTTGGTCTTGTGGGGGTTTCATTTGCACTTGCTGCATTTCCAACATTAAGTGCCGCGCATGCTTCTGGAAAGACAGAGTATTTTACGGAAGTTTTTGTGCGTACACTGCGACGTATTCTCTATTACGCCATTCCGCTAAGTGTCTTCTTTTGGGTGCTTCGTGCACAAATTATTCGTCTTGTTTATGGCGCTGGTAATTTTGACTTGGTTGATACTTCGCTTACAATTGGTGTGCTGAGCATCCTTCTTATGAGTATGTTTGCACAATGCCTCACACCGCACCTTGCGCGATCGTTTTACGCGATGAATGACACGATGACGCCAGTGTGGGCTGCGCTTTTTGCACAGTCTATCAATGTGATCCTTATTTATTTTTTTATGACGTATTCTCAAGAAGGTATCAAAGGTATTGCGATTGCATTTTCTGCAGCTGCGGTGATTAATGCACTTTCCCTTTTGATTCTTATAAAGAAAAAAATTAAGCATATTGATTATTGGGATACTACGTTCAGTGTGATGAAAATTGTGTGTGCGTCGATCGTTGCTGGAGCAGTTGTTCACATGGTGAAAAATTTTGTAGGTGCGCAGTTTGCGCCACAGATCTATGTGTGGCAGTATTTGGTACAGTTTTTGGCGGCTGGTACGACTGGCATTCTTATGTATCTTGGGATGAGCTCTCTTTTTGGTTTGAAAGAATTCGAAACAGTGAAGAAAAAAATCTTTTTCAAGCTTTTTGGTCGGCCAGTGGTTGCTGCGGAAGAGCAGCATCTTGGTACGGGGTCGCAGTAGTATTGTGATTGATTTTCGTACTTGACACAATTTTTATGCGAGATGGGTACAAAAGTATTACAGGGCGTATTTTGATTTCTATCATTGATATAGAACGCTGCTTTACTGTTCGGTAGGTTTACACTGATCCACCTACGATCGTAACTGGTATTTGATCAGTTTTTTGAGATAAAGTGAGGTAAACATGGACAAAACTGTAGTGGCAGTGCTTCAAAAAATTCCCCTTGAAAGTCGCGTTGCATTTTTAGAGTCTTATACTGGTATGCTACTTGATGGTGAGAATCATGAGACTCTTTCGATTATCTTTGATTATCGGTACGAGAAAATATGGTGGTGGGGTAGACGATATTCTATTAGTTGTCACCATCTGTCTCGCGAAAGCGGGGTCATAGATCTTGCTCGCTGTACCTACGAAGGTGATCGACCATCTTTTTTGGAGGAAGTACACACTGCAGCATTGGATTAAGGCCGCATTTTTTATCCACGTTTTTTAGATGGACCAATTGACACTGTTATTTTATATATTATAATGGTTCTTATGAATATATTAGCTACCTTTTTTGCACACTTTTGGTACACATTTTTTGGGTTTATCCTAAAGGATTGTCATTTGGTTTGTGTAAAAAAGTAGCGACTGGATATCACTTTTATACAAGAACGAGCATGGCAATCCTGCCAGGCTTTTTTTGTATTTTAAAAAAAAGAGGTGTCTGTGAGTGTTTTAAGACAAAACATACCTGAACTGTTTCGTGGTGATGAAGATGCACTTCGTTTTATGCTTCATATTGCGTTATTGCAGGGAGAGAAGTGTGGAGATCACTCTCTTTCTTTGACGATGGATTACGCCTGTGCAAAAATTGTGTGGCGATTGACCGACAGTGCAGATCGATACAATGTTATCACATCTGGTACAATCTGTGCTCATACCCGTGATGGGATGGATGCATTTCCTCAGCTTTGGCATGGGTTTTGCAGTGAATCATTTTATATCGATTTACATTTCGTTACATTTCTCTAAAGAGGTGAAAGGCACTGATCTAAACTAGATCAGTGCTTTTTTTATGGAATGAGTTGAGTGTAGTAGTTGTGATATACATATGTATTCTCGAATCGCTTTTATGTAAGGATTTGCATATTTTAACTTTGTTGCTAAAGGTATGACATGAGTTTACAAACTTATTTCATGTTCTGTTATATTGCTACTTTGTTATGAGCAAATACCAATCTTGAGATGGAATGCTGCACATTCTTTCATTTGAGAATCGAAAGGTATTCAAATGTTTTGCTGGTCGTAGAGTAAAAGATGGGGTGTAAGAATTAGGATTATTGCAGGTGTGTGATAAGTATGCTAGGCTTACTTTATGAGTTTTGATGTACAATTTTTCTCCATGCTAAGCTAGTTGGAACTACTAAGGTTGCAACGTTTCTTACGCTTTTTAATTGTTGTGCGAATAGACTCTTTTTATGCCAGCATTGCAATGTTGGTTTCTATAGTTCTTTCAAAAAGGTAAAATATAATGAATGTTTCAGATTTTAACAGTAGCCTTGTAGCGTCAGTCCGATCAAAAATTTTACTAGAGAAACAGGCGATATTTACACAGGAGCAAAATTGTCTAGTTGATATTATTGATGGGCGAGATTATGTTCATGTTGTTCAATACGTTTCGAGACGAGTAGATAAAAATGCTGGTGTGTGTCGCAATAATGAAGAGCATGCGTTAAATGTACTACAATTGAAAATGTATTATTTCGTTTGTCAATTCGATAGGGGGCATTCACATGCTATTTTGGCAGAGATTGATGATTACTGGCATGGAGATTTTTTTGACACTGCAAAATATGATGTATTTGCTGAGGAAACCGGCCACAAAATTCATCATAGACCACTTTATCATAAAGATAAAGCGGAAGTTGCAAGAATTAGAAGTGCTTATGCACATACTAGTGATATGTATGAATACTGGTTCGGTACTGCTTTGCCGGAAATTAGTGATAGACAATTAAGATGCGGTGATCAAGGTAAAAGCCTGCCACCTTTGGTTGCTGTGGCTTAGTAGTTGCTTAGTTGCAATGACGCGAGGTGATATGAATCATCTCGCGTCTTATTTTTTGATAGTTCTGCGATATGTGGTTTGTTTGCAAAGGGAATGGTGATGGCATTTTTGCGACGTAAAAGTTTCCATAGTATTCTCTGTGGAAGTGTGTGCGAGCGACGTTTGTGACGTCGCTCGTCCTAAAAATTTTTTGTGGATTGTGTGAAACAGCTTATGAAGGCTGTTTTTTTCAACATTATTTTTCTGGAGGAAGTATTAATATTTTTATGGAAAAGTATGATCCTGCTTTACATTTACACATTTTGCGCGTAGGATTGTTTTATGACTTCTAATACTGAAGAACAAAAGAATATTCGTAATTTCTGCATTATTGCCCATATCGATCATGGTAAGAGTACACTGAGTGATCGTATGCTTGAGATGACGGGCACAGTCGAGAAGCGAAAGATGAAAGAGCAACTTCTTGATCAGATGGACATCGAGCGTGAACGTGGGATAACGATCAAATTGCAACCGGTACAAATGCACTATGTGACAGATGGTCAAGAGTGTACGATGAACCTTATTGACACACCTGGTCATGTTGATTTTGCCTATGAGGTTTCTCGTTCACTTGCTGCTGTGGAAGGTGCTGTGCTTTTGGTAGATGCATCGCAAGGAGTACAAGCGCAGACGCTTACAAATCTCTATTTTGCGCTTGAGCAGGATTTAGAAATTATTCC
>CALIRC010000127.1 GCA_938044295.1 Minisyncoccota bacterium | reverse complement strand
GATTTTTTTGCGTACCTTTTATGTGTATTTATTGTAGCATGGGGGTGGGGTTTGGAAGAGGGGAAGAAAACGGAAGTAAAATGTAACACACTAATTGTAATAAAACAGCGTTTGACAGAAAATAAATTTAATTGATACAATAAATCCACCTTAAAAGTAAAAAATCATGACAAACCTACCAAAAAAATCTGGACCTGAAAATATTGCATACAAAGGCAGAATGATTGAAATTGTAGAACAGCCAATGATAATCGGCGATAAAAAAAGAACTTTTGAGAAAGCTCGCAGAGCGCCAGGCACACGATTGATCATTGTAAAAGATGAGAAAGTATTAATTTCAAGAGAACATCGCACAGAAACAAACTCCTTCGACTACCGTCTCCCAGGTGGAAAAGTATTTGATTCTCTTTCAGAATACACAGACTTTCTCTCTGGAGATGGCGAAATACTGAAAGAAGCTGAGCGAGGTGCAGCAAAGGAATGCGTAGAAGAAGCTGGAATCCAACCAAATAGCCTAAAGCATTTCCTAACAGCAAATGCTGGCGCAACTATAGAGTGGGATTTATACTTCTTTATCGTAGAAGACTTTACTGAGTTAGATGCACAATCACTCGAAGATGGTGAGGTAATCGAAACTTCATGGAAGTCACAACAGGAAATTGAAAGAATAATCTTTGATGACAAGATGGCCGAGTATCGTTCTGTCGGTGCGCTATGCAAATATTTTCTAAAAATAAAGACACCACAAAAAAATACCCAAAAAGACGTATAACCACTTGCTAAGAATTTCTTAGCAGATGGTATTATTACACCTTTAGAAACTACACTCAATTTTGAATAAAAAAAACTAGCCTTAGTTTTAGCTATGGAATAATTTCTTAAGATAGAGTGACTCATGTTACTTATAGAGGAACGTACATGACGTAGTCTCTCAACGTCAAATGCAATACTTGTAAACATATAAAAAATGTCAATCTTCCAGGAAGATTGACATTAAAAAAGTTTCTATGCAATTATTGCAATCTCATGGTCAGATAGCTCTCCCTCACGTGAAGCCTCTCGAGCTTCGCGAAAATATGGCGGCATATCAAACGTTTCACCCTCAGTAAGATCAATATGAAGAATCCACAGATTGAAATCGAGATGAAAAAGATCGAGGAAAAAAGTATTTTTACTTTTTTTCACGATGTATCTCGTTTTACGAAGTACTCGTTTCTCCGGTCTCAACTCCAACAATTCTTTTATCCATGCCTCAGAACTTATAGCTACACCCTCACATTGTCCATCATTTTCGCAAAAATACTCATATTTTTTCTGACGACGACGATCTATACTATAGCGCAGATAGGCACCTCCTCTCAGATACACCTGTACAATTTCTTCAACACCTGAGATGTCCGCCTGCGGCACGCGAATGAGCTTAAATCCATCAGGCAAATAAAACCTACGCTCAAGACGTAATTGTGAAATATCTGGTAACGGCTGCATAACCTATTCCTCCATTTGAGAATACAAACAACATCATACTACTGCAGTTCAAGTAATAATGCAATACTATATTTCTCCATCAATATGAAGTCATCTAATGAGTCTTTTGTGCTGCCAAGATAAATTTGCGAGAGTAGTCACTTATAAACAGGATTTACGAAACCAACATAAAAAAGATCTCAAAAAGAAAGTCGACACAAAGCTGACTTCCTCTATGTCGACGAATAATGAACTAATTTTTACTCCATTTCAATGGTACGCAGAACTAAAAAAGGATTAAAAAAACATAGCGACCGATCTAATCTGTATCAACCATCGGTTAAGAAAAATATTTCTTAATGAAAACACATCAGAAGAAAAAACACTTCGGTGAACACTGGTCTATTCAAATTATCTAAACCAACGAGCGTCAGTATGATCGTCTGAATAGTCTTTTATAAGAAAGTTTACCAATGTAACACCAAGCTTTGTAGACCACTCTACATGCTCAGATTGAGCTTTCTTATAAAGATGCCTAAATACATAGATATTTCTCAAAGACAAATCAAAAGCATCAGCATACAGTTCAGCATGGATGCGTTGAGCCTCTTGATTACCTCTTTCAATTTGATTGATCGTAGGAACAGAAATACCTGTTTTCTGTGATGTTCTTGGGATAGATAATTTGTGATACTGACGAACCACGATTAAAGCATTGTTTAGTGGAGGTAGAGACAAATCTATCATGAGACAACTCCAAGTAAATGAAAAGGTACAACATCATGTTTACACTATCACAAAATGCACAGTACGTTAATGCCTCACTACAATACTTACAATATAAAACTTATAGTAATAGCATAAAAAAAACTGCATCTTGCAATGCAGTTTTTTTACCTTTTGCTAGGCAGGAAGCTCAAATGTATTGCCTCACTCGATGCGACACCCACCAGAACCATCCCAGCCCCAGCCATCACCGTCCCAATCGTAGCACGCAACTTCTACGTCTACAGTAGATTGTTCCACCATACAACCTGTTGTACCATTCCAGCCCCAGCCATCACCATCGTGATCAGATTCTGGCGGACAAGAATGTGTTTCCTCTTCCATAAGTGTATGGACACATACACCTTCTTCCATGTCATACTCACCACCATCAGCTAAACACTGTATATGTTGCATGTTTTCGCTAGATTCCACCATACAACCTGTTGTACCATTCCAGCCCCAGCCATCACCATCGTGATCAGATTCTGGCGGACAAGAATGACTCCCCTCTTCGCTTTGTGCGACCTCGCCACTCACCTTACAACCAGTCGTACCATTCCAGCCCCAGCCATCTCCATCCCAGTCATAGCACGCAACTTCTTCCTCTTCTACATGTTCAACTACGCAACCAGCAACACCATTCCAGCCCCAGCCATCACCATCGTGATCAGATTCTGGCGGACAAGAAGTCATCTGCTCTTCCACGACTATAGGAAAACATGTTTCAAGTTCAGCATTATAGATCCCACCATCTGCAATGCAATGCGCAGAACCATCATTGTGCATTACACGACAACCAGTCGTACCATTCCAGCCCCAACCATCTCCATCATGATCAGATTCTTGAGGACATTCAGACTCTAATCCTCCAACACCCTCTTCTTCTTCACCGATGTACGTAAGTGTGCCAACACAAGAGACATCAGTCGCTTCTGCCCCATCATAACCCCTAGCATGTGAGAATGAACCACTTGTATGACAATCGCCAGACCATTCAATTTCATAGTCAGTCTCCCACAAGTACATATCGTCTACTTTCACAGTAAAACGATCATCGTCCATAAATGTTTCCCAAGAGCCAGAAAAACAAGCTCCTGAATCTCCTTTACCATCATCGTCTAGTGAAACAACCTGACCTAAACAACGCGTAAGCTCTACTGAACCTATCGTAAGAGGACCACCAACTATATCGATATCTGCCTGAACAACAGGCTCAACTATATCAGCAAGTGACGCATGTGTATAGGTAAATACACATTCTGTAAGTCCTATTCCTTCACCTGTCTTATATCCAGAAGCATCGCAGTTCGTACCTGTAACGGAAATACTGTATTCCGGATATTCTGGCACAGACAATACACCACTCTCATCACCATATCCACACTGCGAACCAGCACCTCCACATCCTGTCACAACACGACCAACATTTCGATATGCATCACCATCGATATCATCTGTAGGTAGTACTCCACCAAAAAATGAACCAACAGAGCTACCATATACAAATGTCTCGCCAATTTCCTGCGCACTACGATCACCACCATTTACGACAATCGTTTTGACTATATGCATATCATCTATATTTGCAGCGATCACATCAGGATATGGTTTCTCGAAACTATATTCGATATCACATTGCGTTGTGAGTCCAGGACCAGCAGTAAACATCAATTCAGAGCTACAATTTTCTCCAGAAATATTCTCGATTTTCCAGCCATTATTCCGCCGTTCATAGAGATCAAAACCACTTTCAAAAAATCGCGTATCATAAAGCTCAATTTCTCCCTGAGAAATAAATTGGTAAACTGAACCCCCACCATACGTTTGCACTGCAGAAAATGATGTAGAATCACTATTTTCCAAAGTTACATTACTTGCTGAAACATAAGGATTTGCAGATTGATTATAATAATACGATGTTTGAAAATCATCAGACAAACCATCTGGTACTGACTGAGTCACTGTCACGAGATAATCTTCCTTCGTGTCATATTGTGAACGATCTATCGTAAAATGGAAACGATCATACCACACACTCGATTTTGTTTCTGTAGAGCGATATGCAATATCAATTGTATAATCACCATCAATAGCATCAAATGCATACACTGAATACGAAGAAAAAACACCTACATGTTCACCATCTCGCTCCATCGTAAGCTGAAATGGTTGTAACGGATATCGATACACATCAGCAGCTTCCCACAATATAGAGTCTGATTCTAGATCAACATGCACTATCGCTTGCTCAGTAACGGCGTTATACTCCATCGAAACAGGACCACTTACACCGTACGTATCACTGACACTATCAACTGTAAAAACTGCATCCTCCTCAGTAGCTGCATGCGCAATCGGAGCGATTACCACAAGCACAAAAAAGAATGCAAAAAATCTTTTAAACATAATTTTTATTTCATAAGTTATATTCACACAGTAGCACACAGAAAAATGACTTATCCACAGCACAAAATTCAAAGAAAAAAACTCTATAAACTCTGCAATTGTCTCTGTAAACGAAGCTTACGACGAAAAGCAAAGATTCCCACTACAACAATTGTTAAGAATATACCAATACCACTAAAAATCACCAACCAATGCGAAAACGCAAGACCATCGTCATCTCCACGCACAAAAAGAAGACTCCTCGCAAACGGATTTGTCGCAAACAGAAGTACAAACAATATCACGAGTACAGCAAGAGCTCCCAAAAAACCAAAAAGGATACTTTGACCTCTTCCTGCCTGTTCATTTTGCACTTGCACTCCTATAGGTCTCACTGTTTCTAATTGCCGAAAATGAATAGCCACACCTGTACGCACAGAATGATACGTTACAAGCGCTGCAAGAAACATGAAGAATAGGCTTGCAAAAAGTGTAATACGTCGGATAAACATTACGCGCTCACGAAGTGCATCAAACGATTTTTTACTTCGTTCAAAACTAGTTCCATAAACCAAATCCGTGTATGATTGTTCAAAAAAAGTATTTATACTTTCATAGTCACGCGTATCAAATGTAGAGATATTGATTGCGTCATGAAAAGGATTGCCACCAAGGATATCTAATGCATTCACCACACTGGGATCATTACCTGCAAAAGCAAGGTACTGTGCAAGTGCTTCTTCTCGTGTCACATAAACAGCATGCGAAACAACATCAGATCGCTCCGCAAGGACCGTATCGCGTATAGCGAAGATAAATTCTTTCTCAACATCACGATTAAAATAAATACTAATATACACTTTTTCTTTCGTAGAAGTAATGGCATTTTCCACAAAAGTGTTGAGTGAGAAAATGATGCCTCCAAGAAAGAAAATGAGTAAAAAAGTTCTAAGTGTAGCAAAAAAAAGCCATTTTTCACTATACACCTGAAACAAACTTTCGCCGTTGTGTAAAGTCTCATACATGGCCTTTCCTGCATTTTGAGGAATCAGCTGCGTGCGAGAAGTAAAGAATTGCCTACAATACTGAACAAAAGCAAAAAAAGTATCACGAACAAAACAAAAAATCAAACGTAAAAAACGCCGTGCGACAGTACGCGCAGAATCGTCAGGTGTATCATACTCTTCATCGTGAAAATTCAACATGACAAAATATAGTGTAGTATCAGCAGAATTACTACCG
This sequence comes from Minisyncoccota bacterium, assembly GCA_938044295.1. Taxonomy (GTDB): domain Bacteria; phylum Patescibacteriota; class Minisyncoccia; order Moranbacterales; genus JAHDCW01. The sequence continues at coordinate 11,841 of CALIRC010000127.1, read as the reverse complement.
TTCAAGATAGCGACGAATAGCGATATAGCTACTACCCATTCCCAACACAAAACCGCCAGCAACCATACTCAACACAACAGTCAATGCCTGACTACCATAGAGACCAGAAATATTTGCATCCTCCAAAATACCTTTTGCAAACGGATCAACCAAGTACACCAGTACTATCAAAACTATAACCGCACAAATCGCACTAGCTAATCCATAAAGTATCCCTTCAAAAATAACAGGTATCTTGACATATGTATTAGATGCTCCCACCAAGCGCATGACTTCAAATTCTTTACGGTGCGCATAAATACTCATTCGCACAGTATTAAAAGTGACAAGGCCTGCAATAAGTATAAAAAGTATACTCAAAAATGATGTAGCATTACGCACAAAAATCATACGATCACGAACTTGTGAAATCGTGCCTTTATTCTTACGATAACTTGTATTAGAAATCAATGCTGAATATTCTTCTTCAAAAAAAGTATTGATACTCTCATAATTTGATGTATCTGCAGCTGTTATAACAAGCGCATCTGGAAGTGGATTCTCACCAACAACATCAAGTGCGTCCAAAATATCAGGATCATTATCGGAATATGTCTTGAACTGCTCTAGCGCTTGCGCACGAGAAACAAACTCAATTTTTTGAATTTCTGAAAGATTTTTTTCCTCGAGACTTTTCTGAATAGCAATAATATCGTCTTCTGGGACATCAAAATTAAAGTAGATACTAATATTGATTCGTTTCTCAATATTCGCAATTGTTTGGTGTACAGCAAGACCCAGAAAAACAGTAACGCCAATCAAGAAAAGCGTAAGAGCCATCACACTAATCGTCGCTAGCGTAAGCCACTTATCACGATAAAAATTCAGAAAGCCTTCTTTGATTGCTCGAGCAAATTTCAGTGTTTTCATATAATCTAATCTTCGTACATTCCTCGTTGTTTATCAGAAACGATCGAACCATCCTGCAACACGATTACCCGCCGCTGTACAAAATCTACTGTTGCAGTATCATGTGTCGCTAAAATAACTGTTGTACCAAATTCATTGATTTTCAAAAGGAGTTGCATGATATTCCATGTCGCATTTGGATCAAGATTACCAGTCGGTTCATCAGCCACCAAAACGCGTGGACGATGGATCACTGCACGCGCCAAACTAGCTCTTTGTGCCTCCCCACCACTCACTTGACCAGGATACTTATCGTATTGATGACTCAATCCCACAATTTCCAAAATTTTTGGAACCTCTTCACCAATCTGTGCACTCGATTTGCCTTGCACCTCAAGCGCATAAGCTACATTTTCGTAAATCGTCTTATTATCCAACAGTTTAGAATCCTGAAAAACAGTCCCAAAATTGCGTCGATAAAACGGCAAAAGACGTTTTTTTATAGTGCTCACGTCACGCTCACCAAAAAAGACCCGACCTTCCGTAGGCCGTTCCTCTGCATAAATGAGCTTAAGAAGTGTCGATTTACCCACGCCAGAAACCCCGATTACGGAAACAAAATCTCCTTGTTCAATCTCAAAATTTAAATCCCGCAAAATCGGTGCACCCTGAGGATACACCATAGAAACATTTTCAAATCGTATGAGAGACATGCGCGTTGCATGTTAAGTATAAACAAAAGTCAAGGATACAAAATTCCTTTTCTCACACATTATAACACATGTAGTATCAAAACTATGACATATGCAAGTATGCTTCGATAAAACGATCCAAATCACCATCTAGTACATTGTCCACTGCATGAGATTCATGCTTCGTACGGTGATCTTTAACCATCTTATATGGATGAAGCACATATGATCTGATTTGCGACCCCCATTCAGCTTGTTTCTGCTCTCCACGCAAAGCCAATTGCTTCGCATCTTCTGCCTCCAAATGCTTTTTATGAAGTTTTGCGGTAACCACTTTTATTGCTTGCAATTTATTCTGTAACTGAGAACGCTCATTTTGACAGCTCGCGACAATTCCAGACGGAACATGCGTGACACGCACTGCACTATCGGTCGTATTAACACTTTGACCACCTGCACCTGAAGAACGAAAAGTATCAATCTTTAGGTCTTCCATCTTCACCTCTACTGCAGGGAGCGTTGTAATAACAGGGAGAGTTTCAACTTGTGCAAATGACGTTTGACGAAGATTATCGGCATTAAACGGCGAAAGCCGTACAAGACGATGCACACCAGACTCTGCACGCAAAAGACCATATGCTCTTTGTCCAGAAATCTGAAATGTCATCGATTTAATCCCTGCTTCAGCACCAGCAGTACGATCAAAAATTTCAACAGAAAAATCATGTCGCTCAGCGAAGCGCACGTACATACGCACAAGCATTTCACTCCAGTCCTGTGCATCATCACCGCCCGCACCAGCGCGCACTGTGACAATCACATCGCGGTCATCATATGGACCATCAAAAAGCGCATAATATGTAAGATCTTCTAGTCCTTCTGTGATTCCAGGGATCTCTTTTTCAATATCCGCCACATCTGTATCAGAAGAAACAAGTGAAAGAAGCTCTAGATTGTCAGAAATCTTTCCGTTGAGTACTTCAACTGTACCAATCTCTTGAGAAAGACTCTCACGTTCTTTTGTTAGTTTCGTAGCCGTTTGTTGATCATCCCAAAAACCCTCTGTTTGCGTCAGAACATCGATCTCATCAACACGATCTTTTTTCATTTCTAGGTCAAAGAGAGTCCTGCAACCGCAGGATTTGCGCTTCTAAATCTTTGAATTTTTCGTATAAGTCTTTCATTATCAAGTCAAATTATTATTTCAATGATCATTCCAAAATAAAGTCCTCATATGCAAGCATGGTACGGTCATACATATTACATACTTTTCGCATAACTGTTTCTCGGTCTTGAAAATCTACTGCTATGTGACAAATACTCTCAGCATCTAATGATGAAATACCAAAAGTTTTAAAATAATCCTTATATGAAGCAACATTTACAGGCGTCGCATCATAAAACGTACGAAAATATGTATTATAAGTTTCAAGCACATGAACATCTTCAGAGTTCGGAGCAAGAACATATCGCACAGACTGACGAATAGCATCATCTGAAAACTGCTTCTGATCATCGATATCCTGTAAAATTTTTAAAGCCGTTCGTAATTGCCAATTTTCCCGATCATCATGTGCCTCTTTCAGAATATCAGTAAAGTCCTCCCCCATTACAGAAAACTGCACACGATCATAAAGAAGATGAACCATCCAACCCTTGTGAAAGTCACTTTGATTGTAAAAAGCTTCTTGTCGAAAAGATTCATCATGCGTCAAATCCCGTGCAATGCCACTCGGATATCGACTATCTGGATAAATACTTCCGGAATAATACGCCTCCAAATCAGAAACATCAAAACGATTTTTCACATCATGCGCAAATCGCACATGCGTCCATTCCCATGCCATAAAAAGTTTTTACAGATTTACAATGCACAATCAAAACTACCATCTCATCATACACCAATTCAAACAAAAAAACAGCAATGAAAATTTCCACTGCTGTCGTAAAAGCTTTCTCAAATCACCACTGTGATCACACGTAATTTCCGTGCACCACCTTCAGTATCGATAACACCTCGAGCTTCGCAAGAATGTCTATCTATGACACTAATTGGTATTAGCAGAGCTTGAACATTTTCATTTATTCTCAAGAAATAGCAATTGCTCTTAGAGATAATTTCAGTACAGACACCACTTGTTACTGTCTTTCCATCATCTACAACGCCAATCTTCTTATTATGAAAAAGTGTTTTTAATTTTTGATGCATTTCATCGGTCATCGAACCCTCCTTTACAGCTCATCAAATTCATCAACAATCTCAATACTATACGCCAACATTAGATCACTGTCAATATCTTCACCTATACAAAAAAAGACAACAGCAGCCAGAGCAATCAGAAAATCATAGCATTAATACGTCAGCTTTTTTACTATCAACTCATAAAAGATCTACCACAAAAATAATTTCCATATATAATTTTGTCGAAAGCTGCGTAAATAGTTCACATCTCTCCCACTTCTTCGCTCTAGCAAGTATAAACTTCCACAATTCTGATAGTTATACCCCACACACCTTTCTCACATCATTTTCGAGCCATTTATCAGAATCGAACTGATGACCTACGCGTTACGAGTGCGTCGCTCTACCAACTGAGCTAAAATGGCAATACTATTAGTCCAGACATTGTCAAACGAGAGAATCGAAAACTCTCATCAAATAAGACAAAAGCTAGACGAAATTGATCAAAGTAAAATCGTTATGAAATCAAAAAACTGTCCCAAAAAGGTAAAAATTCTTCATAAACAAAATCTACCATCAAAACATTGCTACTTACCTCTCTCATGAAGGGCCTTGTACTTTTCATGTCGTTTCTTGTGATGCTCATGCTGTGCTTTGTGGTGCAGGTGACGCTCTTTATGATGATTCAACTCTTTACGGACACTTTTATGGGAAATATGCCACCACACATTATTTAGTACAAATCCCAAAAGAAGAAGGCTCATCAATATTCTCGCTTTAGTACTACTAAAAATCTGCGAAAGCAAAGACCCTGTTTTCCCTGCAGCTTTTTCTAGTTGTTCCTTACCTGGATACGTCTCACACCGCTCTTTCACAACAGCTTGGATTTGATCCTCAGGAATAACATCGATGTTACAAGCAGCAGTTTGTTCCAAATCACCAGTCGACTCTTTGTAGGTTTCTTTTACCTTACGCAGCTCCTCTTCCAAATTCGCAATAATTGCCTGATCTTTCTTTTCTTGATCAGCAACTGCTTCCGTGATCTTTTTCTGTACAGTATCATTTGCCAAAATTTCTGCATCAGAAAGAGGTTCAGGATCAACAGTTGTAACGGTCGCAATAGTGGAATAATCAGAATTACTCGAATCATTGTATGCACGCACTCTGTAGTTGTAAGTCACACCACGAGAAGCGCTCCGATCTGTATAACTCTCAGAATTTTTGTCAAGATCCGCAATGCCCTGCCAGTCCCCTGATCCAGCACGACGTTGAACTTTATAACCATCTTCACCTTTTGCCTTATCACTCCATGTCAAACGAACAGTACCATCATCTCTGGCAACAGCACTCATACCTGATGGTTTATATTTAGATTTATCAAGATCTACAGCATCATTTTTCTCATTATCTTTCTGCGTATTTTTATCGACAATCCCACCATTATCAATCGTTTCAATCTGAGCAAGAACAGGGACTGCAAAAAGCAGTATCAACACCATAAAAAAAACCAAAGCAATAGACTGCCTCCTATAGATCTCTAAAGAATTGAGGTAAAAATATCGTCGTTTCATTACCCCTATTATGCCACAACTTAGCATAATCGAAAAGATAGTCAAAAAGCTAATCCAGGTTTGCGAAGTAAATTCTAAAGACTGTCATTGGTAGCATCAATTTCTTCCAGTTCTATAGCCTCATCTTCTACAATCGGCTCAGGATCGATCACATTCTCCAGGACACTTCCAAGTTCGTCGAAAAAAGGAGTGTCCTCAGAGTGCGTTGAAAAAATTTCGCCATCGATAAAAACTGTTGGCGTTTGAGAAATACCAAAATAATCAGCCTCTGTAATGTCACGCACCATTTGTTGATCATACTGTCGATCTTTATAACACGCCATAAAAGACTCGACAGAAAATTCAGGAATAAAACCTGCGTATTCAGAAAAAAGATCACTGCGAACATCTGATTCTACGTCCTTCCACGCATCATTGGTAAAAAGAATCTGTGCATAAGCTTCATACTTTCCTTGTGCGTAAGCGCAATGTCCAGCATATGCTCCTGCACGCGACGCCTCATCAGAAAAATCTGGAATATTCTTATAAACTACTTTTAATTTCTCAGGATACTGTGTCTGCAAAGCAGTGAGTTGTGTATGAATACCTGCACAATCCTGACAAAGAAAATTCTCAAAAACAACAACACTATGTGGCGCTTCTGACACACCTACAATCATCCCAGCATCCACTGCTGGAGCATCTACATAATGATCCACCGTCACCTCTACTTGATCCATACGCAAAACATACTCTCCATTTTCTCGAGAAACAAAGAGGTCATCCGTTTGAGAATAGTATGCATTTTCTTTTAAGGAAGGATCAAAAACAACTGCAGGTGCATAACCAAGTCCAACCTCATTTGCTTCGCGTTTTCCACGTGGCGTATCTATATCAATCATCTGCACTTCAAGAGTTGGCATAAAAAATGCAAGTGCAGAAAGAACCTTTTCAACTTTTTCTTGTACCTGAGGAGTGCTTTCCTCCGAAGAAAAAACACGAGCAAAAACGCGAGGTTCGTCATATTTCACCCAAGTAGAGCCATCATAATCTACAATCTGCGCTTCACCAAGAGCTTTAGCGCTGAGTCCACGCTGTGTAAAAAATTGTGCCACATCCACAAAAAGCATCCCTGCAGATAAACCGCCCAGCACAATCGCAAACGACGTAAGATTCTTAATTTTTTTACGTAAGATCGGTGACTGACACTGGTGATGAACATGCTTATGCGTTTTTTCTTTTTCCTGATCCACGTGGACATCTTTAGTTGGTTTAACAGCCTCTTCCAAGACGTCTGATACTGTATCACCCACTTCTGTTGCAGAAGATGAAGTTTTAGAGGAAGGTGTGACCACCTCTATTGGAGATTTCTCTTTTTCAGCCACTGAAACTGAAGGTACATCTTGTTCTGCGCGCTGATGGAGACGATCACCACCTCGATGTATTTGAGGAGCCACGAGTACGTCAGACGACTCCAATTTCGCCTGCAATTTTTTTTCTAATTTTTTTTGCCTCTTCTTATTCTTCTTTTTCTTACTCATCGTTTCAGATTAAATACTTACTGTTCCGTCAGGAAGCTCTTCCGGTAAAGTCTCTTGCTCCACTTCACCATCCTCCGCACCAAGGGGTTCAAATTGAATAAGACGCTCAATGGGATATGGCGTTCCACGATCGATCACTTGCGGATCCTCAAAGCCAGTATAAAGATAGTGATTTGCAATCGTTTTAGCAACATAGCCCCAGGACAAACCAATCGCAAAATACAGAATAAAATGACGGATCACTCGAAGTCGCATAAAAAAGAGTCAAAATTGATGACTCCTAACTTTATCATACACAAAAATTTAGTCAAATCAGAAGCAGTACTCCGATTTTTGCACAACAAATCAGATCAAAATAACCAAAATTTCTCAAAAAATCGAAAGGTGTGACAGTGAACTATCCAGGACTTACGCACTTGAGTGTAATTTTAGGCAAAATCAATGCTTTTCATGAGCCTTAGTCTACCTATGGTGAGTGAAAAACGTAAATTTTAACGACAAAGTACATCAAGTGCGTAAGTCCTATCAAGGTGAATCTTCTTGAGGGGAGACAATATGCACTCCATCTTTAAAATCCTTTGACTTGAGACTCTCTTCTTTTTGATCAATGTAATAGAGAGTGACTACAGGATGAGAACCTTTCAATTCCAGTTCATAAAAAGCACCTGGGTGATGGCCATGCCCTTGCAAATCCTCAAGTGCATAATAAGAAACACCATCAAAACGCTCATATGCATGTGCTTTGAGGTGACTCGTAAAGACACCAGCAACTTTATATTGACCTAAAAGAGCACGAAGCTTTTGAGCATCATATAGTGATTTTTTCTTTTTTTTGCTACCAGCAACATGCACAGAACGCAGATATGCACCATGATGCATAAATACATATACATGCTTAGATGTTTTCAACTCTTCCTCAAGCCATAAATACTGTGCAGCCGTTAATGCACCACGCTCATATTCTTCAGTAACAAAATCAAAAGGCTCTCCATCTTTCGAATTATTTGTATCAAGTACAATAATCTTATAATCTCCCTTCTCCACAGCATACGGAGCAGTTGGGGCATTTGTAACTTCCTGGAAATCATTACGCGTAAGCGCTCGAAGCTCTCGGTTGCCAAGCACCCATAAAAGCGGAGCTTCAATCTTAGCTAGTTGTGTACGAAAAAACTCAAGCGCATCTGAACCATCATTTATATCCTGTTCATCTCCGATAATAGCGTTACCCAAAGAAATAACGTAATCCGGTTCAAATATGCTCATACGACTACGAAAAAAAGCAAGAGGTTTCATATACTTCTCCACTGCATAATATCGATCCTCAATATCACTAGCAAAAGAATAGTTGTTTTCAAGCTGAATACGTAACTCCGCAACAACACCTAACCGCAAAACATCACTAGTTTCTTCTTTGCGCAACCAAGCAGGTGTTGTCGCCTTTTCTGCAACCACACGCTCCTGCTCTTCTACGGCTTTCACACCATACAATTGATGTGCAAAATAACTATACCCACCCAAAAACAAGGCAAAAAGCCCTACAAGAAGAAAAACTTTTTTGTAAATTCTTACGTAAGAAAATATTCTCTTGAGAGATTTCTTTCGAAAAAAATGCATAACATTCACGATTGGACCTTTGCAAGACCTGAGAGGTATGCGCAAAAAAAATTGAGGAATGCACAGCTCACACAAGCAAAGTCTTCTATTTTTGTTTTTTTAGCATAACTTTTGACAGAACATCACGCACCGCGTCTAGACCATCATCCTCCAGAAGAGTGAGACAAACGACACGCGAATTCTCCTTCTTTAGGATAGCACAAACTGCAGAAATGTCCTCTGATGACTTCTCATCAGATTTACTGAGGATAACCCATTCTTCTTTTTCGAGCAATAAAGGATTGAATACTTCTAATTCTCTACGAATAGAGCGGTAGTCAGCAAGTGGATCTGCGCTATCAGCAGCCACAAAATGAAATAGTACTCGCGTGCGCTCGATATGTCGCAAAAATTTATGCCCCAAACCCTTACCCTCTGCAGCGCCAGAGATAAGACCTGGAATATCAGCTAAAATCAGATCATAATACACTCCAAGATGCGCCTCAAGCGTCGTAAATTGATAATTCGCTACCTTACTAGAAGCATTTGTAAGAGCGTTCAAAAGACTTGATTTGCCAACGTTAGGATACCCCACAAAACCTACATCCGCAATCATTTTAAGTTCGAGACGTACATCAATTACTTCACCGGGTTTACCAGTATTTGCACGCATAGGCGTTGTTGCCTTGCTCGAGCGAAAGTGAAAGTTTCCGAAACCGCCATTCCCCCCTGATGCAATCACATATTCTTCACCAACATGTCCAATATCATACGTTTTTTCATGTGTAAGATCATGCGCAAGAGTGCCTACTGGCACTGGAATCACAAGATCAGATCCATTGGCACCTGTAAACATATTTTGATCACCGCGACCACCGTCTTGCGCGTGAACTTTTTTTTTCGTTCGAAATGGCCGAAGCGCACCCAAATCCGACACACCCTTTAATACAACATTCCCTCCACGACCACCATCACCTCCCGTAGGTCCCTTCGTCATAAGTGTCTTTGAAAAACGAACGACACCATCGCCACCATTACCCGCCTTTACTACAATTGTAACATCATCAGTTAACATGTATTTCGATTTTATCAAATTCAGAAGGTGGATAGATTTCTGGTTTATGTGGACGCGCAACCTGCACATCTACATGATCTATGCCAAATGATTTAAGTTTTTGGTTAAGCTCCGCTACCAACGCTTCTTGGGAAAATCCAAGTACGACTATATCAGGATTATGGTCTTTAAACACTTGGCACTTGTCATTCAAGTGTCCCATCACAACATCTTGCGCAATACCCTCGCTCAAAATCATCGAAATCCGCTCAATTTCATCATGCGCAGGAGTTTTCCCATAGACATGCGCAACTGTAGCATCACGTGATACCACTACAACAAGATGATCTCCCTCTTGTTTTGCTTGTCTTAAAAAATCACGATGTCCATCATGCAAACCATCAAAAGTTCCAAAAACCATCACTTTTTTTGCCATAAATATACGCTTTATTGTGCCCTCATCATATAGCATACCTCACACAATAGCAAGGTGCAGTAAAAAAATACACACAGCTACAAGCGCTCATAGTCGTAAGGCAAGAAAATCAAAAATTCTGTAAATAACAACTACATCGATGTAAACATGCAGACTATGACAGCAAACGCTCTTAGTTCGTATCGCACCTTTGGCAGCAAGCTGCGAAGTATGTGAATCCTTATGCTACCTCATCTCGGAAATATTTGTGACTACATTACAGATATTTTTCTCAGTTCATTGCATAATAAATTCCGCAACAAAAAACTATGTAATGGTGTTCGATATTAATGTGACTGATAAATCACGATGAAAAGTTTAACAAAACATTTACAGGTAATCCACAGACAGATCGTAATTGAGTTTAGAAAAATATATTTGGAATAGTCACTCTTAAGCAGACCAATTCGTAATTTTATTACCATCTTTGTCTGAAAAAGAACCTATTGCAATCATAATTAAATCAACAAGAGCCCAAATACCAAGACCACCAAGTGTAATAACCATGAGAACTCCAGTGCCTATCTTTCCTACATAAAAACGGTGAACCCCAAACATACCCAAAAAAAAGCAAAGTAAAAATACGACGAGGCGACTTTTTTCACTCATATAATGTTTTTATATTTATTAGTCTCTATTCTATCATAGATAATGACGACTTTTCCAAATATGTGAATATACAAACGTCTAATCTACATCAACGCACAGGGAAATAAATACTTGTCAGTAAGTCTTCTGAAGCAGTGTTCTGTGGGTTATTATGATAGTATTCGAAAGGTTTACCTGCAGCACGCATTTTTTTTGCCCGCATGTACATCATTCCCATAGACCATGCATTACCTAAATACTCGTATGAACCCTCATGATAAATCTCAAGAACCTCACTAGATGCAATTGTACCACGCACGTAATCAGATCCTAAATCAAGATCACCAAGATCTTCATCAGATAGGGCAGCGATATATGTATAACGCATTTTCTTCATATCGACCTTTGGGTAAATCGTCAGCCAATGCTGCGCTTTTTTACCCTTTGTAGTTATGAAATCATCCACTATCGTTTCATAATCTTTTTGCATCATTTCAGCCAATATAGAAAAATCACACGTCCGCTCCCGTCCAACGTAATTAAAACCTTTAAAATCTAAAAGTCCTTTATTAGTCGTCTTTGCAGGAACTCGTCCTGTCTGTACAACAGCTTTGAGCATACGAAGTCCACGATCATAGTCCATACCAATCCAATTTTTCATCATATCAATCATAAAAAATAGAAAAAAAGGCATACTAGAATCAAGTTTCCACGTCACGATTGTCTTCCCATCATGTTCCACAAAGTGTATAAGAGGCTGTGCTTGTGATTTCCATGGTGTATGGAAAACAAGATCGTATCGAATGTAATCACCATGCACCTCAATAATTGTATTTGTGCCAGATCCTATGACTTCACCACGCCACGACATGCAATGACCAACGCGTCCTACTTCACCATGCACCTCTATCGTGCAGTCCGGCTCACACACCGTCCAGGGAGACCAGTTATGCCACGCAGAAAAATCATCCACATGCGCACGAACTTTATCCAAAGACGCATCTATACTTATACTCTTCTCGACATGAAATTTCATATAATATATTTAGCGATTATATCTTCTACAAGAATACCAAACACACAAACAACAATCCATAGATGATTACTACGTTTAGCATGGGATAACATATCAATACACATGGTCCCCACTCTATATCTAAAATGAGAGAGATTTATTTATAATGGAGGATTTAAATTTTTCTGGATAATAGGCTTGTCCACGAACAATCTGCGTATTATGAAGGTCGTACTTCTTTAAAACATCACAAATTTTCTCTG
>CALIRC010000126.1 GCA_938044295.1 Minisyncoccota bacterium | reverse complement strand
ACGCATATGCGATATGCTGGTCCACGTGAAGCAGTATTTCATGCACAGGTTCGAAGTAACTATGGTTGTACACATATGATTATTGGGCGTGATCATGCTGGCGTTGGATCCTATTATGGTCCGTATGATGCGCATGTAATCTTTGATCGTTTTAGTAAATCAGAACTTGGTATAGAAATTATGCGGTATCAAGCTATTTCCTATTGCCTTGGTTGTGCTAGAATGGTTTCTGAGAACGATTGCGATCATCAGGATGATTCAAAAATTCAACTTAGTGGAACGCAATTTAGGGCAAAGTTAAGAGATGATGAACCTATTTCTGAACATTGTATGCGTCCAGAAATTGTGCAGTATTTGCGCTCAGTTGCGAAGGATTTGTTTGTTAGCTAAATGATATCACGTGTATGGAATTTTCATCTTCACAGTATTGGGAAGAGCGTTACAAGGCAGATGGTAACTCTGGTAGTGGTTCGTATGGTCGTTTATCGACTTTTAAAATAGAGTTTCTCAATGCGTTTATCAGTGAGCATCGTATTGAGAGTATGCTTGATCTAGGCTGTGGAGACGGCAATCAAATTCGTGATTTAGTAGATGTGCGTTATGTAGGTGTTGATGTTTCTGAGACGATTGTAAAAAAATGTGAGGCGCTGTATGGGACTGACTCTTCTTGGTCTTTTTATGTCTATGACAATGATGTGTGGCAATCACAAAAATATGCACTGTCTCTTTCTTTGGATGTTATCTTCCATCTTGTCGAGGATAGTGTTTTTGATCAGTATATGCATGATCTTTTTGATCATGCAACACAGTTTGTAATCGTTTATGCGTCAAATTATGATCGGAATATGCCATTTGTTCATGTGCGGCATCGGAAGTACATGCTATGGTGTGAAGAAAACCTTGATGGTTGGTCACTTAAAAGTATTATCTTAAATCCATTTCCGTATGAATCTGACGAGTCCAGTGAATCAGTGAGTGATTTTTATGTTTTTGAAAAGTGTGCAGATCCAGGCTTTACTTATCAAAATCCTGCACATCTGCTCACCGTCAAACAAAAAGAAGTAGACGTACTTAGAGGCATATTGGATCGCAAAGATGCTCGCTATGATGCAATGGTCGTACAATATCGAGAGACTGTTGCGGATTTGTATGAGCAGATTAATACTATTAATGAACAGCAGAATAAAAAAATTCAGGATGCACGTGACACCATAAATAGAAACAATGATGCAAACAATAAAAAATTACGAGAAGCATATGATGTTATAAATAGAAACAATGCAGAAATCAAAAAACTCAAATCTGCCTCGTATACAAAAAAGTAAGACGTCCTATGTTGGTAAGGTCATTGCGTTAGATTCTGTCCACATAGATCAGACAATCTGGGTTTTTTGGGGCGGGCCAATGCCTGACTACATTATGCTTTGTCTTGAAACGATTAATAGACATCGAGGCTCTTTTGATTTTGTTGTTGTCACACCAGAAACAATTTTTCACTACCTGCCAGACTTGCCAGAAAAGTGGTCCACTGATCTTGCGATGTGGGCTCAAAAGTCAGATATCTTTTCGACTGCAATCCTTCGAAAATATGGAGGTATTGCACTTGATGCTGATGTCATAGCCCTTAAAAGTCTGTCTGATGTTTTTTCGGAGTATATGCAATCTGAAGATTTCTGTGTTTTTTTGAATGCAGAGCGTACACCGAGCGTTGGATATATGATGGCGCGATCGGGGACGGAAGTGATCTGTACATATTATGATCGCCAGATTGAAATTTTATTACGTGAAGATCATTTTGATAATAAGTTTATTTTATTTGGTTCACAGTTGCTTAGTAAGGTGATTGCTGATCACGCAAAAGATAGACAGTTTGATTCTATGCTCGGTAGAACAGCTCTTTTTTACTGGAAGAGTTGGTCTTCTTTTTCGACTGTATTGCATTTATCTGACTATACGCCTAATTTACCTCAACAGGGTTCCGCACTTTTTCTTATTCAGCTTTATAATCATAATCTTTCAAAAGAGTCACTACTATCTAAGGATTGTGATGCACTCATGTCTTCTGGGACGTTGTTGGCGGATTGTTTTGCACAAGCATTTTCAGGTCTTACTATAGGTAATGAGAGATATATTGGATGGGAATCAGAAATTACTTTTGTGGTAAAAACTTTTATGCGATCTGACTTATGTGTTGAGTCGGTGCGGAAAATTCGATCTGATTTTCCGCATGCTTCGATCATTATCTGTGATGATGGGAATGAGCATGCTATCGGTCCTCTCATTAAGGGTATGCGTATTTCATATTTGACTATGCCATTTGATAGTGGTCTGAGTGCTGGAAGAAATTATTTACTTCAACATGTTTCGACGAAGTATTTTTTTCTTTCTGATGATGATGCTACTGTAGAAGATTCTGCGAGTATCAGAGCTGCTTATGCGACTTTGGAGCGACATCAGAGATTACATATTGTTGCAGGCTATGAAGAAAGTTCGCAGAGAGAGCTCATACGTTATTCACTTGTGAAGCGTGATGATATTATTTATCATTACAGAGATGCATACGGATACCTTGGGTTTTTAAATCGTGTACCACTTTATCATATGGTGGAGAACGTTTTTCTTGCGCGTACGTCCGCATTTGCCCAGTTGAATGTACTTTGGGATGAGGATTTAAAAGTTTCAGAGCATCTTGAATTTTTTTATCGGTATCGGAATAAGCTTCTTATTACATTTCTTCCAGAAATGAAATTTCTTCAACTCACATCACCTACCTCCACGTCGCAAAACTATGCACGATATCGCAATAGGAGTCAAGAATTTTGGACGGTAGCAAAGCAAAAAATGTCTATTGTGAATACAGGTTTTTCAGAGTATACGTTTATCGAAAAGTGTGTCAATAAATTAAAATTATTATGAAAGTTTTTTTACTGATTATAAATGACCTTGCTGATAATGCACAGACGGTTGATCCTAGTGTGTACAGCTCTATTCCGAAGACTGATGTAATATTCTTGCGTACACTGTATGCAGATCACAAAAAAACTGATGAGAATAAGGAGTGTGGATTTTCTGCATTTTTTAATACAGCATATTTGCATTACCGTAATACTTATAAGTATGTTGGATTTGTAGATGCTGGTGTAGAGATTGAATGGGGGCAGGTACATAACTGTTTGGATGATCTGGTCACTCACATGCAGAAAATGCAGTATTCAGTGGGAGCGTGTAAAACGACGTTACGCAAGGAGGCGATGGGTTGGGACATCAAAAGTCATAAAGGTTGTCATGTTTACACATATCCAAAACAACGAAATGAAGGTCTTTTGGCTGATGCTGCTACAGGATTTTTTCTTCTTGATACATCGCACTGCCAAGAAGTTTTTGATTCTTCTATCCCAAGTTCGAAATCTTTTGTGGACGCAACACTTGCTCTGGGTCCGATCACTCTGACGCAAGAATCTTTTTTTCACTTTAACTATGCTCGCAATCGTGTTGCTGCAGGATCAAGCTATGTGCAATCGCTTTGTAAGTATCTTGAAAAGCATTTGATTTACTGTGAAAAATTTCCTACAAGTCTTGTGGATTATAGGAAGGAGAATTATCACGCTGGGCAGATTTTTCAACATTCTGACGTATATCAAGATGGTATTAAAAAGAGATTGCTTGCAGCGTTTAAAAACTTGTCTCCCCAGTTATTCTTATCTGAACTGCGTAGTATTTATTCAGAGGTACATATTCGTTCTTTCTTTAACTATTCTTCTACTGACCCCCTCGAGAAGAATATGTTTTTTTCGCAAAAAGGTACGTGGATGTATGTGCAAAGTTCGAAATGTGGCTGTACACTCATTAAGAACATTCTTGCTCGTTTAGAAAATGAGTCACTTTCAACTATGGATGAAATGCAAATTCATAGTAAAGATTTTCATCAGCTAAAAATGTTTTCAGATTTCACTTTGAAAGAAATTCTTACTTTTTTGCGAAGTGATGATGTATATCGTTTTGCTTTTGTACGCAATCCGTTCCGTCGTATTATTTCTTGTTATATAAATAAATTTGTTCACAAGAAAGATAATGCTAGCATCATTGCAATTAAGAATTATTGTATTGATCGTTATTCACTTTCGGTTGATTCTTTTGATTTCATTCATTTTCTGAAGTTTGTTAGTGAGCAAGATCCTGCAGATATGGATCGTCATTGGAGGCCGATGGTTGATGCACTCTCTTATGGTAAAATTACATATAATTTTGTCGGTAAATTAGAGAATTTTGAAGATGATTTTCAGAAAGTTCTTGACAGTATAGGTGCTGATGATTCAAATTGGAAGTCTTTTTTAGGTCTTCGAAATGCGAGCTCATACTCAAAACCATGGCAAGAATATTATAGCGAAGAAGCGATAGATCTTGTGAGGCAGATTTATAGCAGAGACTTTTCTGCGTTTGATTATTCTGATGATCTTAAAAATGCATAACTAGTTATTTATGATTTCATATTCATACACAACATCAATTGATATGCGTCTGCGTTCTGACTCCTTACAGCTGTCTGATTTTCACGGTTTGATCAAAGATCGAAAAAAGATTTCTTATTCAGAGAAATTTAGTGGTTCTTTGTCGATTGTGATTCTAGGTTATGATGAAGGAGACGACTGTTTGCGACTTATAGAAAGTATATACAAAAATTCTGGTGAAGTAGAATTTGAGGTGGTTTTTGTCGATAATGGTTTAGATCAATCTGTTGTGGATCGTATTCTTGATGGTGCGTGGTCGAATTTCGTGTATCTTAAACTTACACAAAATGTTGGGTGTAGCATTGGTCGGAATATTGGCGCACTAGAATCTCGTGGTGCATTTCTTGTTTTTTTAGATAGTGATGGCGTAATAGATTCTCGCGCTTTGTGGGAAATACATAAGCATATGCTTTCACGCAAGTTAGTTGCTCTTCGAGGAAAGGTTATTCCAATTACCAATGATGATGGGGTGTATGTTCCGTCGCATTATGATTTGGGCGATCAGGCTCTCGTATCATTTATAGATGCAGAAGGAATTTCTTGTTGGAAGAAGGATGTATTTATGCGCGCTGGAGGATTTGAGGGTGCACTTGCTGGTGGTGAAGGTCTTATACTGTGCTATCGGATGTGTGAATTTTATGGCATTGATCGTGATCAATTTATGTATATTCCAGATATACTTTTGCGGCATGATTTTTCTTTTGATGCAAAAAATTTGAAGTATAAGTTGCGGCAAAGAGAGATTGTAAGTCGGCAAAGATTGATGCGCTATCCATTTATTGAGGATTTTATTTCTTACTATAGTCAATATCGCTCTCAATCAGATCCACTTCCTCGCGATGTGGCGTTACTTGCGAATAAATTGGAAGATGAAATTCGTGTAGAATATGATCAAGCATTAGAATCATTGCAAGCTGAGCGTAACGAAAACAGGCACTTTGAAGAGCCTTTGTTCAGTGTTGTGATTCCTTGTTATAACTTGGGGGAGTATATTTTGAATGCAGTTGCATCTATTCGCTCTCAAACACTTCGAGAAGTGGAAATTATCGTTGTTGATGATGCTTCTACAGATGTAGAGACTCGTCGAATGCTACGTAAACTTGATTCTTGTGTGGAGGTGATTTTTCTTGATGAGAATAATGGTGTTTCGCACGCTAGAAATATCGGTATACAAAAAGCGCGGGCGCAATATGTCTTGTGTCTTGATGCTGATGATACGATTGCTGCAAAATATCTTGAAATGGCCAAAAATGTTTTTGACTCTGACCGAGGAGTTGATCTTGTAAGCTGTCATGTTAGTGTATCAGGAGAAACATCTTGGATTTGGAAGCCGCAAGATCGTTTCCCTTTGCGAGAGGCGCTTGTTTCTTCTCCGCTCCCAACAGCAACATGTTTTCGAAAAAATGCTCACGAACGAAGTGGAGGATATGATACACATTTGCGTGGTTATGAGGATTGGGATCATTGGTTGCGTATTATGAAGCTTGGTGGAGAAGTGCGCGTACTTCCACATAAACTTTTTTATTACTACAGCCGGCCAGACTCAAAAGTAAAAACATCAAATGGAAATAGTGACAAGCTTTTTGGTCGGATTATTGAGAATCATTCTGAGTTGTATGATCAACATTACAAATTTGCTTTGCTCTGTAAACATAAGCAGTGGCTCAGTACGGATATGGCATTCAAAGCATTACAAAATGAAAGTGTGAGGGTTCGTCAAGAAAATGAACAACTTCGAGAAGAGAATGCACATCCTTTTATTACAGGACTTACACGACTGAAAAAGAAATTTATACCGTAGTTGTCGGTTGTAGGTTTTTGTAAGTTGTTGTTTTGATATAAATTTTGACATTTGCAATTTTTGTGTAATATTTTCTATTACCGCACTTTTGCTATTATATGGTGAAGCAGGTTTTCGTGAAAACTTTTTTGTGAGGATTTCTACTAATTTTACTTTTTTTGTATATGTATACGATGTCGCGTCATAAAAAAATTGTTTTTCTTGTTCCTCATGTACATGTTGCGGGGGGTATTGCAGTGGTCTTTTATCATGCTGTATTTTTAGCACGTAAAGGTTATGATGTAACAGTTGTTAATATGAGTGGTGAAGGTGATATTGCATGGTTTCCATACATAAATGAATTAAGTGTGCTTAACTTTACCCATGAAATTGTTTCTACGTTGTCATCGCTTTCAGTTGTCATTGCGACAAGCTGGGATACAGTTTGTGCGATGATGGAAATTTTTAGTGCTCATCGCAAGGTGTATTTTGTACAATCTGATGATCGACGTTTTACAGAAGACTTGAATATTGTTGCTGCAATTACAGAAACGTATAAGACGCAGTGTTTGTATATGACAGAGGCGAAGTGGATTCAACGGTGGCTTAAGGAAGAATTTGGCCATGATGCGTATTATGTTCCGAATGGTATTGATCGAAACGTTATTGTGCAAAAAAATGGTTTACGATCATCCCATCGTAAGCGTATTTTATTGGAAGGTGCGATTGATGTTCCATTTAAAGGGATGTATGATGCGTATAGTGCCGTAAAGGATCTTGATGCTGATATATGGGTTGTTAGCAACAAAGGTGACTTGCCTGCGCATTGGCATGTAACACGTTTTTTTCACCGCGTATCACAAAAGGAGATGGCTGACATCTACTGTGCTTGCGACATTATGGTTAAGATGAGTCGTGTCGAAGGTTTTTTTGGTCCTCCACTTGAGGCTATGGCATGTTCCTGTTCGGTTGTTGTGGGAGCTGTTACTGGTCATGATGAATATATAGTGCACGGTAAAAATGCTTTGGTCGTGAATCGTGGAGATGTAACTGCTGCGCGACAGTCTGTGCAATTATTGTTGGATGATGACCTACTGCGTCATCGCCTTTCGTATTTTGGTAGGAAGACTGCGCAAAAGTGGTCGTGGAAGCGTTCCTCTCGTATGCTGGAGCGTGTATGGGATCCACTATTTCCTGCATTTAAATATTATACTAAACACCACCCGATTCCTTATACGTATCACTAGAAGGTTTTGTATTTGAAGCGGTTAAGATATACTTTAATTCCATACTGGCTTTATGCTTACTTTTCTTTATAGAATTTTTCTTACGATTGATGGACTGGTTATTGTGCGACGCATTAAACGTCGTTTTTCGAAGGTGCAGTATCTTTTACATTCTTTTTTTCTTAGCATTAGAGATGATGGTTTTTTGTCTAGTGTTGTACGTGTCAAAAATTTTATTTTATACGGTAAGGGATCTCTGCATTCCAGTGACACATTTCAGGGGGATGACAAAGATCTTAAAAAAATGATCTCTCTTGACTCGGCACTTCCATTTTTGCGATTTGATGAAAGTGACCAACACATTACACATTCTAGAATGATTGATATTGTCATACCAGTTTACAATGGGTTTGATTTTTTAGAACCACTTTTTGATAGCGTTGTTCGTAACACGAAGGTGGAGTACCGATTGGTTATAGCTGAGGATGCCAGCACTGATGATCGTGTGCGACCTTTTTTGAAAGCATTTTGTGCTGAGAATCCACAGGTAGAAACTGTATTGCTACTAGCGTCTGAAAATCGTGGTTTTGTGGTCAATGTTAATGAGGCTTATAAGCATGTAAATCATGATTTTGTGCTACTCAATACAGATACTGAAGTACCTGAGGGGTGGCTTGAACGACTTCTATATCCTTTGGCGCAAGATGAGAAAGTTGCTAGCGCTACTCCATTTACAAATTCTGGTGAAATCTTTAGTTTCCCACGGATTGACTATGTACCAGGGGAGCAGAAACTGATTAGTGGTACATCACTTGCAGATATTGATCTAGTTTTGGAGAGATATGTGCGTGCTGAGACATTTGCCACAGTTCCAACTGGGATGGGGTACTGTATGGTATTTCGTAAAAGCGTTGTAGATGAGATTGGCTTTTTTGATGCTGAGGCTTTTGGGCGTGGTTATGGTGAGGAGACTGACTGGTGTCAGCGAGCAGTTTCACATGGCTATAGACATGTACTTGTGCCGAACTTGTTCGTCTATCATAAACATGGTGCATCGTTTCCATCTGAAGAGAAAAAAGTACTCCTGGAGAAGCATTTGCGGATATTAAATAAACGTTATCCTCATTATCATAAAGATGTCCAGACATATTTTATGCAGGACACACTTCGTCCTTTACGTGAGTTACTTTATGCACTTATACTCACGAAAAAATCTCTTCGCACTTCCTTGCTTTTTGATCACGCATTTGGTGGTGGTGCTAATATTTTTTCTGATCGATTGCGATTGCAAAAAGTATCAGATGGTGAAAGTATGATCTTCGTTCGCTACGATACTGCATGTTTTTTTTATCGAGTTGAAGTATGGACACAGCAGGAAAACTTTTCTTTTGTGATTTCTGATTTTCCTTCGCTCAAAAAGATTTTATCTCTCTTTCGTTTTTACGAAATTTTTGTTAATGAACTTGTTGCTTATGAAAATATTTTTGCAACACTTCTCATGATTGCAGATCTTAAAAGCTATAATGATGCGAAGGTAACTCATTATATGCATGATTTTTTCGCAATCTGCCCAAATTTTACCTTGATTAACGAACAGAGTCAGTATTGTGGTGTGCCTTCACTACCTACGGAGCTTTCAGCTTGTATGCGTTGTTTGCGACACACGAAAACGAATTATGCGCTTTATACACCTGAAAAAAATGTTATTGTGTGGCGTGAAAAGTGGCAAAATTTCCTTTCCCACACTGCAAATGAGATTGTCTGCTTCTCTGAGAGTTCAAAAGATATTTTGCTTAGGGCGTATCCAGATCTTCGCGATAAAACTACTATTTTGCCTCATAGTATAGCGTATACGGATCAGTTCAAAAAAGTGCAATTTCAAAAATCTGAGAAAAAAAAGAGCAGTGTAAAGGTTGGGATTTTAGGCAGTATAAATTATGTGAAGGGAGCCGATGTTTTGAATGTTCTTTTGCAATTGACCGCCAATTACTCTCGTTCAGTCTCTTTTGTTATCATTGGCGAAGCATCTGGCATTAAAAAAGATTATCGTATTTCTGTCCACGGGAGATTTAAGCTAGTTGATATACCAGAAATTGCAGCAAAAGAACATATCGATCTTTTTATTATTCCTTCTATTTGGCCAGAGACTTTTTCGTATACAACGAGCGAGGTTATCGCCCTAGGGTATCCATTGGTTGTTTTTGATATCGGAGCTCAAGCTGAACGGGTAAAAACATATGAAAAAGGTTTTGTAGCATCAGAAATTACTGCACAAGCACTGTGGGATGAGATGCAACAAGTTCTTACTGCTTCTGAATAGTTTTCTCCCTTTTAGGACTTGCGTTTTTAGTATTTATATAAGTGAATCGTATGTAATGAGTGGTTTAGTTGTGATATAATAAATATAATAAATAATACAAAATTATGGTGAAGAGAATTATGTTTCTGTGTGCAGTCTTTGTCATTGTGGGTATAAGCACTCCAGTGCAATCTGCGGATGTTTGGGAGCCTAAAATTGATCAAGCTTCGGCTGTGCAGAATTGGGGATATGCCAATGGTTTTGCGTTAGATTCTTCTGGTAATCCGCATATGGTTTATGAGGATAGTAATGGAACGATCATCGTTGCGCGATATGTGAATGGTACCTGGTCTCATTTTCCAGCACTTTCTGCTGGCGACTATGCAGCTTCTTTTGCTCTGGCTTTAGATTCTGCGGATGCTGTCTATGTTGCGTATCTTACGAATACTGATGGTGGTAGCTTTTTTGATCCTTCGGATGTCTATGTGATGAAGTATGACGGAACTGGATGGGATTCAGTGGGTGGTGTCACCTCGACTGGTCCTACATCTTTCAGTGCTAGCGATGGTCAAATTATTTCGTTAGCGATAAATTCGAATGATGAGCCATATATTGCTTTTGGCGACGAAAATCAAGATGGGCGTTTGACTGTGGCTGCTTTTGAGGATGAATCGTGGAACATTAAGGGAGTTGCTGGATTTAGCGGTTCGAGCATTAGCTGGCCATCAATTGCTTTTGATAGTGCGGGAATACCTTATGTTGCTTATATGGATGAGGGAGCAGATGGTCGTGTAACTGTAGAAAATCTTGTAGACAACGCATGGCAAGTTGTAGGATCTCGTGGATTTAGTGAGGAAGAGACTAATTTTGTTTCGCCGATAGTTTTTGATTCTAGTGATAACCTCTATGTTCAGTACTCTACACTGGATGTAGGTCTCAATGATGACTATGAATTTGAAGGAGATGCAAGTATAAAAATAGCAAAGTATGATGGGATCTCTTTTTCTGACTATGCAACATTTGATTCAACGTATGATGATGGATTTGATGCATTGAAGCTTTATGGCACCTTTGCAATGGCAAATGATGGGACAATGTATCTTGCGTACTATTCTGGAGATGGTGCTACGGTTCTTATGAAAGAAGGAACAGCATGGACTACTCTAGGTGCGGAGCAGGGAGTCGAGAATTTTGCTGGCGTTACACCTATAGCTGTGAGTCCAAGTGGGGAGCCTATCGTTGCAACAGTACAAATAAGCGATGAAAGTTTTGACTATCACATCGCAGTCCAAAAACTTTCTACAAATGCATTGTGTCGCTTTTATAGTGATGCTTATAAGGGTCACTTCTATACTGCGAGTACGTCCGAGTGCCAATTGGTTAAATCGGATCAAAACTGGAATTATGAAGGTGTGGCCTATCGGAGTGCTTCTAGTGTAGAAGCAAACGCAACGCCAGTCTATCGTTTCTGGAGTGAGAGTTATAAACATCATTTTTATACTGCTTCCCAAACGGAGAGAGACGCCGTAATTGCAAATGATCCAAATTGGTCGTATGAGGGTGTTGGGTACTACGCCTATACAAGTAATGAGACTGGCGCAAAACCCGTCTATCGCTTCTGGAGTGAAGCTTTCAAAGCGCACTTCTACACTATAAGTGAAACCGAAAAGGATAATTTGATCGCAAATGATCCAAATTGGTCGTATGAGGGTACGGTCTGGCATGCTAAGTAGTCTTTTTTGTATAGTGTTTTTGAATTCGTTACTTTACTCAAGAGATTCAGATATAACCATTAAGGAGGAGTGGGGATTTTTAGATGTTTTGCATTAGATGAAGTGATTTCTGAGAATTTCAGAGTGATTGGTATTTTATTGATGAATGTGTGTTTCCTATTATTTAGCGCTTAAAATTATTTAATGCTTAGGTTTTCTCTTTCTTTAATTCTTGTCTTTTTCTTATTTGATGTTTTGCATGTACGAGCTATTGTTTTGCATGTGCCAAGTGATTTATATCAGACGATTGATGCAGCAATTGACGCTGCGGAAGATGGTGATGAGATTGTAGTAGCGGAGGGTACATACACAGAAAATCTTCGCATTGATAAGTTGATCACACTTCGATCCGCTTCTGGAGCTTCATCTACGATCATTGTTGGCGATGGTTCTTTTACGACAGTGGACATTAAGAACCAACAATCACGTGATCAACATAGAATTGTTCTCGATGGTTTTACTATTTCAGGAGGCTATGGTAGTGGTGGGCGTGGCGGTGGTATTTCGATTACGCAGTCGGATCCAATCATAAAAAACAATATCATCACACGTAATAGCTCAGCGTCTCATGGTGGTGGTATTCTTGTAAATGAGTACGCTCATCCAATTATTTCTGATAATGTTATCTCTGAGAATTCCGCCGTACATTTTGGTGGTGGGATGTACGTTGTTCAGTACTCTAGTCCACTAGTAGTAGGTAATACATTTAGTGCTAATACTGCTACAGGTGTCATCAATGACATAGCTGGTGGCGGTGGAGCAGGTCTTTATGCTGATGTGTATAGTACACTCACTATTCGTGACAATATTTTTCAGAGTAATATCGCAAAGCATGCAGGTGGAGCGATTGCACTGCGAGCTGGTGTAAGTGGAATTATAGAGATGAATACAATCGAGAATAACCAAGCTGCTTATGGCGGTGGAGTACATTTTGAGACAGAAGGAGGAGCTATTTCCTTTGTAGATAATGGCGTTTCTGAAAATAAGGCAGTAGTGGATGAGGCCTTTCCTGGTTCAGGTTTTGGAGGTGGGATTAGCGTATACAATGCTTCTATGCCAGATGTTATGGATAATACTGTTTATGATAATACAGCTGAAGCAGGCGGAGCTGGAATCGTGGTTGCAGAAAAAGCAGTTCCAACTATTTCTCGCAACACCATCCGTAACAATAGAGTTCTTCTTGGTGGCAATGATAAACATGGTGGCGGTGTTTATGTTGCTGATGCAACAGCGTATATTCGTAATAACCTTATACTCAATAACGTTGCTAGTCTTGGCGGCGGTATTAGCTTAATCAATGGTTCTGCGACTTATGTTGATTTCAATACAATATATAATAATGATTCCACGTATGTTTTTACAGGAGGTCAACGATTTGGCGGTGGTATTCATATTGAGAGCACAGTGCACGATGCAGTTGTTCGTAATAATATGATTTTGGCCAATGGAGCGCACCAAATTTATGAAGGTGCAAGTAATACAGGGACATACCAAAATAATTTTCTCGACAGTAGTGGGGAGGGGATGTATGAGAACCCTGATTCTCCTGTTCTCATGACTGCTGCAGAATTTAATGCTAGTACATATACAAATGCTAGTGCAAATATAGAAGGTGATGCTGATTTTGTGAATCCTGGTGTGGGAGATTATAGAATTGGTGTAAACTCAGATGCATTGGATAAAGCTTTAAATGTCGGTGTGTGTAATGATTTTAATCAAAATGAGCGTCCGTATGGTGCTGGCTATGATATCGGTGCCTATGAATTTTCTACGTTGCCACAGAATTCTTTAACATCACTTTATCGTTTCTACAGTAACAGTTTTCAAGGTCATTTTTATACGGCTAATCTTTCTGAGCGTAACCTTGTTCAGACAGATGTGAATTGGGATTATGAGGGTGGTGTTTATAGTATCTATACACTACAGGAACCTGATACATTTCCAATTTACCGATTTTGGAGTGAAAATTATAAACATCATTTTTATACTATTAGTGAAAATGAGAAAAATAATTTGATTGCACATGACCCTAATTGGTCATACGAAGGAATAGTTTACTATACATATATGAGTCCCTTAGCACAGACGAAACCCGTATACCGTTTTTATTCACCGCAATATCGTGGGCACTTCTATACAACTTCTGAATCAGAGAAAAATGGTCTTATAGCAAATGACCCAAACTGGTCATATGAAGGAGTTGCATGGTATGCATCTACTAAAGTCAGTTGTGCAAACTAGAAGATGTAAATATTTTATTTTGCTTTTCAATAAACAGCTATAGGGGAGTCAATCAATGATAT
>CALIRC010000125.1 GCA_938044295.1 Minisyncoccota bacterium | reverse complement strand
TGGAGATGTCAACATCACTTTTGGGTCCATTATGGGGTTGTGGGAAGAAAACCCACTTGAGAAACCCGTAGGACAACATCTCATCGCTGGGTGCTATGCCTTGTATGGACCACGCCTCACATTTACCATCAGTTTTGGAGATACACCTACAATCTTCGAATACGATCATAAAGAAAAGAAATTTGTTCTGCTGCGCAAAAATATTCAATTAGATTCCAACACCAATCGCTGTTCTCCTGGAAACTTCAAAAATGCTTCAAAAATTCCTGGCTATGCTGCTGTCATGAAGCATTGGTTAGATGAAAACTATAGACTTCTCTATGCTGGAGCGCTCGTTACAGACATTAACCAAATTCTCATGAAAGGTCATGGAATTTTTACCTATCCAGCTGACAAAGATTATCCAAAAGGAAAGCTGCGCTTACTCTATGAAGGCGGTCCATTGGGATTTATCATAGAGGCTGCAAAAGGAAAAGCACTTACACAATCCGGAAAACGATTATTAGAAACCACAGTCACACAAACACATCAACGGGAAACATTTTTTCTCGGTTCATCCGATGAAGTAAAAACTGTAGTGAAATTGATGCAAGACTAGTGTGGCATTGAAATACCATGAAAAGATCAATACATGTCGCAACTAAAATAGGAGCATCTTGCAACAGAAAGGGGTGATAAGGCTCTAAGGGTCTACTAGCTCCAAACCGTACGCAAGTAACAATCACATAAGTGATTTATTATACCATCTCCGAATAACCAGCCTGCATTAAGTGTGCTCTCTCGTGAGCGAGACATCTGCCACAGATGCGCAGTGTGTCTAGATCCATAAGCAGCTGTGGTAGGTGTCGCAGCCGCGAGAGTGTGCACTTGGGTGTTGGGTGGTTATTTGGAGATGGTATTACTAGAACTTACACACGTGAGTGTAATTTTAGGCAAAATCGAGGCTTTTCACGAAACATAGCTCACCTATGGTGAGTGAAAAACGTAGATCTTAACGACGAAGTACGCCAAGTGTGTAAGTCCTATTACTATGATTTAAGAGCATTACGATACATCGTCACTGTCGAGACCCAAGCATTAACCCCAGATTCTGTATGACCTTCGCAAGAGCGACCACATTTCCAAACAAGCATACGTTCAGGTGTGGTACGTTGATACTCATAAATAAGGGTATGCACACGCTTACCAACTGTCTGTACTGCATCCTCACGAGAATCAAAACAGGTATGACCACCCGTACCCATGCGCTCTCGCTTACCACGATACCCCCAGTAATTAAAGCAGTCTCCACCATGAAGAACCGGGACACGTTTTCCCCACTGACTTTCTTGTTTTGCCATCGCAATCAGGTAAATCGCAACCTCACGATCAAGTTTGAGTATTTCGGGCAACATCTCTTCTATAGGGTAGCCTGCAACCATTGCTCGCGCCTTACGTTCAAATTGCTTTTCTTCGGCACTGACCATCGCCTGTTCACGACTTTGCTCGAGCGCTACTTTGCGAGCCTGTTCTGCACGCTTTTGCGCTTGCGCAGCGTCGCGTAACTGTCGTGCTATACGCAATGATTCCCTCTCTTTTTGTTCGAGAAGCTCCTTTTCAGAATAAACCTTATCTTCAACAGGTAGACGCTTAAATTCCTCCTGTGCTCCGACCACGGCAGCAACAGGATTTCTCTCAAAAGCATCATGAGCATGATCAGCTTTTGCCTGTACAGAATTTCCAAGGTTTTTGTACACCATACTAATGGTTACCATTCCAAAAACCATTGCACATGCCATCGACATTTGCCACATCCGAACAGGAGATAAGTCCCACGTCTTAAGTTTTCGGATTCCACGAATCTGATCTCGTAAAGTAGTAAATTGCTGACTCACTGCAAAAAACATACGATCCTGTATGCCGTATTCTTGGACATAGCGCATATGTACTCCATCAAAGCGACGTCGAGCATCGACACGATACTTCTTATATAAGGCCGCATGTTGCATCTGTTGAGTTGTACAAAGATGCGAATCTTCCGTAACAAACCGATGACTACGTACATGACCTCGGGATCCACCTAAAATTGTCTGAGAGACGTTCGCCCTGTTAAAAAGAATATCTTTATATGAAATCAAAGATGGCTTCTGATGTCGCACACCAAAACTATCACAATATGCGTGCTTTTTTCGAAACCGCGCACGCCTACGTGGACGCGCAGGATAAGGATGTATTTGTATAATATCCATTGTACTTCCCATTATAACATAAAGCTGTACAAGCTGTGGATAATGCAAAGCAGACAAATGTATAGTGCAAATACAAAGAAAACCGAGGATCACAGCAAAAACACTCTACATATAATTCCCTCATCATAATAGAGAAAGATACAAAGTAAAATAGGACTTACACACGTGAATGTAACTTTAGGCAAAATCAAGGATTTTCACGATCCATAGTCTTACCTATATGGTGAGCAAAAAACGTAGATTTTAGCGACAAAGCACACCAAGTGCGTAAGTCCTAGAGGACTTCCTCACTTTAGTGCAATGTGAGGCACAAATACTCCTTTTTCTGTAAGACGTACAGACGTACGTCGTCAAAAAAGGAGTGTTTGTAACGAAGTAGCGTGCAAAGTGCGTAAGTCCTATCCTATAAAAAAATTATGATCGAGAAAAACGTGAAGAACAATAGAAAAAAAGAGCACACCCAGTAAGAATCATAACGACACTAAGCACTTGCCCCATACTAAAAACATCAAAGAAAAGACCAATGTGTGGATCTGGCGCACGAAAAAACTCTAGAAAAAAACGTACAGAACCATAAATAATGATATAATGTGCCGTCATAACACCTTGCGCAAAATCCCTATTGCGCAAAAACCATAAAACAAGAAATATAAAAATACCCTCCCCCAATGCTTCATAAAGTTGAGAAGGATGCCTTAAAACAGCATCAGTAAAATGCATAGCCCACGGCATTTCTGTTTCTCGCCCGATAAGTTCATTATTGAGAAAATTACCGATCCGACCAAAAAAATAACCCAAACCAATTGCAGGAACAACAAAATCAGAAACTGCCAAAAGCTTCTTATTGTACTTACGCGCTGTAAAAAGAAACCCAATCAAAACACCGATCAAACCTCCATGATAACTCATTCCTGCAATACCAACCCACACCCCACTTGAAAAATCATATGGCGATACAATCATTATTGGATTTTCCAAGAAATAGGGTGCGTTGTAAAAAAAGACATACCCTAATCGTCCTCCCAAGAGAGCCCCAAAAAGCGCATTAAAAGTAATATCCATCAAAAAGTCATCCGTAAAATCGCCTTCGTGCCAAGCGATACGCCATTTCAAGAGAAAATACACACTCGCAAAAGCCAAAAGCCACATCACGGCGTACCATCGTATCTCAAGTGATCCAAAAGAAATCGCAATCGGATCAATCATTTGTGGAAGATTTTGCCACACAAAAAAGTAATTAATGCTAATCTAATGTCACAATAGAACTTACGCACGTGAGTGTAATTTTAGGCAAAATCGAGGCTTTTCACGAGCCATAGTATACCTATAGTGAGCGAAAAACGTAGATTTTAAGGACAAAGTACACCAAGTGCGTAAGTCCTAACAAAAAACTTTTAGAGTCTATCAACGATCTTGTTTCCAGGCAAATTTTTCCAATGATACGGTAATAAATGAAGTAATCGAGAAATGATATCGAAATACCATAACAAAATCATACATTTCACCGCTACAGAAGAGAAAATTATAGCGAAAGAATTTTGAGAGTAGACTGGTCCTCAAACCGCATTTTATAGAGTAAGCTAAAAGTAAAACTCATTAAAGCACGATTATAAATACCTGGCAAATAATACTGTACAAATTTAAGAGACTTTCCAAGAAAAAAACTACAATCGCGCGTCATTACTAATCGTAATTTTTTTCTTCAATGAGCGTGCACCCCGTCGCATAAGATCACGCAATCTCTTTTTATCTTTTTGCATCTGACTACGAAGTTCACCACGAACAGTTTCAGCTGCACTATGGAGGTCAACATCATTTGCGCTTGCATAATATACATGTGAACCACTATTCGCCTGAATACTTACATGGAATTGACCATTTTTAACATGATCCACTTCCACACGAACAGTATCTAATAAGCACACTTCTTCAAGGGTAGAGATACGCTCTTCAATATATGTACGTGACGCTTCTGTTAGTGAATGAACGTTTTTATGGTAATAACTAATATTCATAGCCATGCAAAAAAAGCTTCAAATCCTATACTTGTTCGCAATAAAATGAACAACAAACAACGCTAACCCTAAGTCAAAATGGAATATCAGAACAAAACACAACAGATGATCAAAAAATTTGCTTAAGGGTTAAGGTTAGGAAAACATGAAACTCAATCATTAAATAATTAAGATTAGAACGTAAGCACGTGAGTGTGATTTTAGGTAAAATCAAGGATCTTCGCGACAAAGCACACCAAGTGCTTAAGTCCTAAAGATTATCGGAACGCATACATATAGCACAATACTCACTTAAGTAAAAGCTTTTTAAATCATGCATACACATCTACATTATAGCGCAGTCCAGCCAAAACTGTACATCAAATACACAAATCCAAACATGACTGAAACATAAGAATGTGAAAAGTAAGAAAATTGTCTTATCCCATCTACAAATAACTAATCCCTATTAAGTGCACTCTCTCACGTGCGAGACGACTTCCGAAACTGCACAGTGTGTCGGAAAACCCATAAGCAGTTTTGGAAGGTGTGAGATTGAGTACTTGGGATAGCAGTTATATGGAGACGGTACAACTTAAAAACCTACGAGCTGGACTTCCTCAGACAACTTAACACCATAAGAGTCGCGCACCCGCGTTTTTGCAAGCGAAGCCAGTTGCACTGCCTGTTCCGCAGTACCATCACCAGTATTAATGAAGTAATTCGCATGCATTTCTCCGGCTTGAATACCACCAATCTTTTTTTGATTGATACCCGCCCGCTCTAAAAGCCACCCAGCAGGCACCCTACCTTCTTTCGAAACACGATTACAATCATGAAGAAATTCCTGTTGCAGCTCTTCAGACACAACCGGATTCATAAAAAAAGAACCTGCACTTTTGATATCTTGAATATGCTTTTGCTCACGCTTCTGTATGATTACATCCATTTTTGCATGAACTTCTATCGATATAGATTTTTCCAAGTCAAAAACAGCCTCTGCAATAACAAGATTACTACGAGACTTAAAATAGCTATCACGATACCCAAAAGCACATCGCCCACATGTAAAATCTGCAACTTGCCCAGTCAAAACATTCAGCACACGTACAGAAGTCAACGCATCTTTGATCTCCGTGCCAAAAGCACCAGCATTTCCACGGACAGCACCTCCTACACTACCTGGAATCCCTGCCATATTTTCAAGACCGCTAAGTCCATAATCTGCACAAGCACGCAAGAAAGACAGGAGAGTATATCCAGCACCAACAGTAACTCTATGACCAGAAAAAGAAAGCTCAGAAAACCCAATACGAATAATTACTCCATCAAATCCACGATCACTAAAGAGGATATTACTTCCACCACCGATCACATAGTATGGACAGTTTTTTTGCTCAGCAAAAGCAATTGCCGCAACGACATCTGACGATGTTTGTGCTTCTACAAAGTACTTTGCAGGACCACCAATTGCAAACGTCGTATAGTCTTTTAATGTAATATTTTCTTGAATTTCCATAAAAATGTTTCAGAACAATTATATCACACACATATAAAAAATGATCACAAAAAAATTTACTTTTTTCTCATAACATATACGTAATCTGCAAAAATCTGCAAATCAAAGGTGATGTATAGTACTCAAAGCAAAAGTCCGATATAATGAAATAATACTCACTCAACCTACTTACTTATGTCAGAAAATTACACCCTTTATAGAAAATACCGTCCAAAAAGATTCGGTGATGTACTCGGTCAGGAGCATATCGTCACAACACTAACAAACGCAATCAAAACAAATCGCATCGCACATGCATATCTTTTTACAGGTCCCCGCGGTACTGGCAAAACTTCCATAGCACGACTCTTTGCGCAAGCAATCAATTGCGAAAAAAGAGAAAATTTCACATCAGCAAAAAAAGAAATCTGCGAAAATTTTGCATCAGGTAAAGCGATTGATCTCATTGAAATAGATGCTGCAAGTCACACTGGTGTCGACAATATACGTGAATTACGCGAAACGATTGCAATAACACCAGTAGAAGCACCATTTAAAGTCTACATCATTGACGAAGTACATATGCTCTCTACAGGTGCATTTAATGCCCTCTTGAAAACATTGGAAGAGCCACCTGTACACGCTATTTTTATACTTGCAACAACTGACGCTCACAAAATTCCCGAAACAATTCTCTCAAGATGTCAGCGTTTTGATTTCTCTAGAATGCACACCAAAAACATCATCAAAAAAATCGAGAAAATTGCCAAAGAAGAAAAGATAACAATCGAAAAAGAGGCAGCAGAAATGATCGCAATCGCAGCAAACGGGGCGATGCGCGATGCCGAAAGCCTCCTAGCACAAGTCTTTGCCCTAGAAGACAAGAAGGTCACTGAGGATGAAGTCTCAGAAATTCTCGGCACAGTAACATTAGATGAAATCTATACTACGATAAACGCCTTTGTTAAAAAAGATGTGAACACTGCCATAGGAGCAATAGCTAAGATCAGTAACGGTGGATACAACTTAAACATTTTTGCAAAGTCCCTTATCACAAAATTACGCGCTCTACTATTCTATACACTAGAGCCAAGTATATCCACAAACGACACACGGGAATTACTTGCATTGCCTACAAGTGAACGTGAAAAGCTCGAAAAAATGGCAAAGGAGACATCGACAAATCACGTCGTCACTATGATTACTGAGTGTGAAAAAGCAGCTCCAGAAATTAGTAGTGCCACCATCCCAGAGCTACCCTTGGAAATTGCAGCCGTAATCATTTGTAGCAAAGGCGCCAAAAATCAAGAAGTCACAAATCCAAAAAAATCCCCTACAGTTCACCAAAATAGCGAAAGTGCGTCAGCAAAAAAAATTGACACATCGAAGCAAAGAGAAACATCCACAGCCCAAAAACCAAAATCCACAAAAGAAATTCGCACCGAAGAAGTACCAGTAACCGAAACAGATACAGAGAATAACAACCTAGAAACAACTACCCTGTCACCAGAGAAAATCACTCTCGCATCCATCAAAGAAAAATGGCAAGAAGTTGTCCTAGCTCTAAATGAAGAAAATCCTTCTCTTGCAAGTATCTTGTCAGGATATGAACCGTTTCGCTTGCATGACAGTAAAATCACCCTACACGTCAAATATGAACTCCACAAAGAAAAACTTATGGAAGGTCCGACGAAGTTGACACTAGATAACGTTCTTGCTACAATTTTTGGCATGCCTCTAAGCATTCTTGCAATCAAGGAAGCTGAAAAACAGCAAGAAAAAAAAGTAAGCGAATCATCGGAAGTACTCAAACAAGCAAAAGAATTACTAGGCGGAACGCTAGTAGAAAGCTAAGAATGTACAATGCGCCATAGCCACGTGACACAAGCAACAACAGAGTTGAATCAGAAGTACAATGAATCCAAAGTTACAATCGTTTTACAAATCAACCCACAGCTACAGCAGAGGAAATTTGAGGGCGTAGCCAAGCGGTAAGGCATCTGCTTGGCAAATGATAGAGATCCAGTGTTGTGGATCAAAACAGTTTGTGGATATAATGAGAAGATTGAAGTAAAGTTAATATTTTGGGGCGTAGCCAAGCGGTAAGGCATCTGGTTTTGATCCAGTGTATCGGGGGTTCGAATCCCTCCGCCCCAGCTGAGAAAATAAAGACACCCGTTCGAGGGTGTTTTTGTTTTCTCAGCTA
>CALIRC010000124.1 GCA_938044295.1 Minisyncoccota bacterium | reverse complement strand
TTGGCGCTGCCTTTTTCCCACGTCAAACGACAAGAGCACTTGTGCGTGCATCTCTGGAGATTCCACTGATGTTTGCAAGGTTTTTTCATCGCTTGGGAAGCTTCACCGAATGCGAAATAGAAACGATCGAAGAAGCAACGAAACTAATAAAAGAAAGTATGGAAGATAAAAATCAACTTCTCACTAGAAAAAACACAAGAGGGTTTTTATGGGAAGTACTGAAGAAAAATGGAAAAAACATGAAAGATGCAATAAAGTCTATACCAAGAGGAATATCCGTAAGAGTGAAAAATACATGGAAATACACACAAAAAGTTTTCACAAAAAGCGATGGGAGATAGACAATGCGTAAAAAAATACTGCACAAAAATCCACCGTGGATGACGCCTCTCCGATGGAAAATACTTGGAGGGTACGGCATTGTCCTAGTGGTTACAATTCTCTGCTGGCAGTACATTGTCAGCGCATGGCAAATCGCAACTATACTTTTAGCTCCATTGATCACAATTTTAAGTATGATATTTGCGCTTAAAATTGGCGCAGTGATCATAGCACTTTGGACGTTACTTATTGCTCTACTGACAATTTCTATAAAGTTTATCCTTACGGTATTTGGCATGGGAGTTACAAAAGGCCTTTTGATTCCACCGGTATTATCAGTACTCGGGTGGCTTCACAAGAAAAGCGAGTGGTTGCAAGACCAAACTGCAAAAGTATATGGTGGCATAAAGAAAAAAGCACTAGCATCGATTCAGTGGTGGAAGCAGCAAAATACAATCGACAAAATCTTGCTTGCAGGATTCTTTGTACCTCTCATAATTGTATTTGCAATCACCTTTCTGTTGAGAAAAGTTTTCTTCATCTTCGTAGTGAAGAAAGGCTACGAGCAAGTTGTCCAGAAGGCAACCAAAATGGTGATAAAAAACTTCCACCGGATACCGGTCGTCGGTAAAGTACCAAAAAAAATAGCAGAGTACGCCAAAAAACATACGAACGCGGGAGATAGAAAGTTAGTAGTCAAAGATCTACAAAAGTGCTCTGAGGAATTCACTCTTCAGAGCAAAGAGGATAATCAAAAAAAGCACTAAGAGAATAAAGCGAAAAATCATTGAAGTCAGGTCTGCAACCTTACAAAACTGTAAGGAAGTAGCCCTGGCTTTTACTTTTATAGAAACTAAAAAATACTTGACAAAGTATGACAAACATGATATATTTCAAAGTCACACAAGATGTGTGTCACTGGGCCTCATGGTCAACAGTTCATTAACAGGATGCTATACAAAATATTTCAAGAAATCGGAGTCTTACATGAAAAAGATTTTAACAGTAGTATCAGGCGCTATTTTGGTGCTGGGCACTGGCAACGCCACAGCCTCTTCTGTTGTTATAGGTACAGGGGCTGATGGGGGAGGCTACGACGGGACTATTTGTGAGGGTGCGATACAGGGTCCAGCACAAGAAAGTGGAGTATCCGTCACATGCATGTCCAGTAAGGGATCGATAGAGAACATGAAAAGCGTAAATGCTGGGGATGTAGATGCGGGTATCACACAAACAGATTTGTTGTATAAAGCATGGGAAGAGGGTGCTGAATGGGCAGATAATCTAAATCCTGGTGGACGTTCATTCACAACAGAGTCACTGTTATGTTTTACAGCAGGTGGAAAAGTAAATGGCATGAAGCAATTTACTGAGCCAAAACTCAATGCAGAAAAATGGAAAATCATTACGCCTGAAGTTGATAGCGGGAGCGAAGGCTCCGTCACATTTTTTGTAAACATGGTTCCTGGTTATGCTGAAAATGTTGAGATCATTCCGATGGAGGAGTGGGATGTGAACAAAGCTATAGGACGTTTAACAAGTCGGAACAAGAAGAAGCAAGCTGACGCTGCATGTTTCGTGGGGTTACCAGACCCAACGGGTAACAAAAATATTAAAGTTGTTAGCGCTAATAAAAATCTGTCATGGATTCCTATGGATGATAACCGAGCTCTACAACTTGAATTTAGTGATGAAGTTGTCTACCCTGCAATATCAGCAGTACCTGTCACAGGAGGTATTATGACATTTCTTGCTGGTACGACAGAAACAGTAGATGCGCTACAAATACCAGTAACATATGTCTACAATGATGACATAACACAAGAAGCATTAGAGATGCTTGCAGCTTTGATTGATCAAAATCCAAATTTTCTGAAAGATAGCGGGATAATGGGTAAAATCATGACCAAAATCTCAGAAGGTAAAGACTTTTCAATGGCTGTTGCAGATCGATTTAAAAAATAGATCAGCTCAAAGTTAGTCTAAAGTATCCAGTGGGAGTAAAATCCCGCTGGATTTCAAATTATAGAAAAAGTAGGAGACAGTATGAAGTTCTTGAAAAAAACGATCGGTGGATCGATAGGGGGATACATGCTCCGTTTTATCACATCTGCTGTACTAGTGATAGGGGCGTGGAATCCAATGGAATTCTCAATCTATCATTATGTTGTAAACGCAAATAACCCGATGGACGCATGGAATATCTTGCTAGGCGTCATATGGGTAATATTTTTAATGACACTGAGCATCGCAACATTTAAAGCTTTGGGTTTAGTGGGAAAGGTAATTTTTTTAATTTTTGCAGGTGCGCTTGCATATCTTTCACTACAAGAAGGATGGGTGAGCTTAGAATCGCCGGAATCTATCCAATGGTTCGTACTAATTGCCTTGAGTATGCTCGGAGGATTTGGACTCTCCGGAGCAATATTTTGGAGGCGACTGACAGGGCAAGTTGTAACAGACGAAGCTCTCGATGTAGACGGTACTTAAAAAAGCATCATAGATCGAAACACAACCGTGGCAAACTGCTGCGGTTTTTTATATTTAAGAAATACACAGAAAATCTGTTTATAGAAAAACAATCTATAGGAGAGGAAATTGATTACAAACCCCCATTCTTGTGAGGAGAATTTTCAGATATGTGCGATACATAACATGCTGGCAGCAAAATGCAATCGAACAAGAAAGTAGGTGAAATGAATATCTTAAGGAAAGACTAACAAAAAAAATCTACTGTGATCGAATTATCAATAATGCTTCCAAAGAGTATGTACCTCAATTTATAAATCAAGAAAATACTTGACATAAACTAAATTTTATGCTAAAATGAATTCGCACATTAACAACGGAGAAATATTGTGAAAAAAACACTAGCTACAGTAAGTCTCGCAGCGCTGATACTGCCAGGAGTTGCAATCGCTACGAATGCCGCTTGTCCAGAATTAACACTAGCACAAAAAGGAGTGGGCTATTTAACATGGATGAATGTATTACTTGTCTTTGCCGCGTGCATTGGCACGACGAGCATTTACATAATATTTAAAGAAAGAATCATCAAAAAAATTCCCATAGTCGCATATGAGATAATACTTTATCTGATCAGTTTTGCAGTAATCGCTGCAGGTGTGCTCGCCTCAGGCAAGTTGCCAGTGGAAGTACCGTTACAAGCAGTAAAAGAAATCTTGCCTTCTGCAACAAACGCAGAGAGTACTGCATTCATAGGATCCTTATTATTTTGCGTCGCAATGTTATTCACTGCAACAGTACGCAAGGTAAAGGAAAATACTGTTGGATTCTTCTTAACACTATTTTTTGTCTATGCAGTAGTTGCATGTACAATCGGTAGTTCAATGATTGGATTTATTGCAGTAATGGCACTTATGGGAGCACTCGGCTTTTCAGCAATGGTAATTCCCATGGGTTTCGCAGTCGGATTTACTGATTCCGATTCTCTCTCAAGGGCAACAACGGCAGGAATTGTGATGCTTATAGTATACGTTCTGCAGTTTCTTGGCATAATCTCGCTGAACGTTCTAGAGGTTTTCCAAGCAGGAGCACTATGGATGGGAAGCATTGTTGGTTTTATAGGGCTAATGATCCATTCATCAAAGTACTATGAAAGCAAAAACTGGGGATTACGACAGCTCGCACCGATCACAGCGGGGATCGCAGCGGTAGTCGTTGGAGGACAATTTGGGATACAGCCTCTAATGGGAATCGGCATCTCATTTCTGGGTCTGTACTTCATAGAAAGGATATTTGAAATTGCTGCAAAGAGCATCGTATCATTTGCAGTCGTAGGTATATTTGTATCCACGATTATTGTGGGTCTGATCTTTTTGGCAAAAGATCATCCACAGTGGGTGGAGACTTACACAATATTCTAAACAAAATTCTAAATGAAAAAAACTGCATGGTAATACACTGTGCAGTTTTATAATTTCCAAAGTTTTCATCAGTGTGATTCAGAGCCGCTGAAAGACGAAATAGTAATCACATAATACTACATTCTTTCAAGAAGGAATTGGAAGTGATCGGGTAAGGCACATTCGAAGGTATAGTTTTTTTCATCCAGAGTAAAGGAAAGCTCTTTAGCATGGAGGTAAAAGGTTTGGTAGTCATCTGGTACATGTTTCTCCAAATAGGAAAAGAGTCGCTTGTTGAGAAGTTTTTCATTCTTACGTTCATATTTTATATCACCGATAATGCCACGACCGATATGTGCGAGATGCACACGGATTTGATGCATGCGTCCAGTCTGCGGGTGTATCTCCAGATGCGAAATCTCTGCTGGGTGATCGCCAGGATTGCGAACGATCAGGAGATTGCTAACATCATATGTCTTAAGCGTTCTATAGTCTGTAACTGCCTCTTTTGCATCCGTGGTAAATTTCCCAAAGGCAACCTTTTGCTTCGTA
Organism: Minisyncoccota bacterium; assembly: GCA_938044295.1. GTDB lineage: Bacteria > Patescibacteriota > Minisyncoccia > Moranbacterales > JAHDCW01. Next base: position 10,079 of record CALIRC010000124.1, on the reverse strand, counting down.
TAACTCACAGCGCGACCAATCGGCATATTGATCGTACCGGTAAGTTCTTTTGGCTCACCCCATACAAGTGCATGATACATTTTTTTGACAGTACGATTTGCAAAAGCAGATTTAAGCGCATCAAAAGTTTTCTGATTTTTCGCAACAACCATTAATCCTGAAGTGTACTTATCCAAGCGGCTCATAATTCCAGGCCGCATCTGTGGACCATCACCCTCATCACCGACAGTTGCAATAGGAGGATAATAGGCTAAAAGTCCATTAGCGATCGTAGTCACTTTCTCTGCATGGCTCGGGTGTATCTGGATACCTCGTGGCTTATTGATCACGATAAAATCCTCTGTTTCAGCAACAATGTTAAGAGAAACATCTGTATTTGGCACGAGTGTATCAGAAGTCACCTGAATCTCTTCCATCGTGATTACATCGCCTACTTTGACCTTATAGCTAGGCTTCACAGGCTTGCCGCCGACGAGTATAGTGCCTTTTTTGATTGCACGCACAAAGACACCACGAGAATGCTCGAGGTGTGTGTCAGCAAGACATTGATCGATGCGTTTACCAGCATGATCCACTGTGATGTCATAGGTCAGCATAAAAAAGACTAAAATTACTAGTCTAAGAAGACTAACACAAATATATCAGATTGTCCAGAAAACGGAAAAAAATAGAAATCAGAAAAAGGAAAAACTTTTGCCTTTGCATAACAAAGACGCTATGATTAATAAAAGAATGCTAATCATATCATTTGTTCTTCTTGGCCTATCATCCACGACTATGAGGAGAACGTACACTTATGACAGAAAAAAAAATAGTAAAACCACTCAGTGGATTTCCTGAATACACACCACAAGAACAAATCGTCTTCAATCGCATGATAGAAATTGTCAGAAGAAATTTTGAATTACATGGCTTTACTCCAATCGAAACACCAGCTGTCGAGCGTAAAACCACGCTGGAAGCCAAAGGTGGAGACGAAAAAGAAATCTATGCATTAAGCAGGTTAAAATCAAATACAGATGAAAACGACCAAACAGAAATGGCACTGCATTTTGATCTAACAGTACCGTTGGCACGGTACGTCAGTATGCATCTAAATGAAATCACATTTCCCTTTAGGCGCTATCAAATACAGAAAGTCTGGAGAGGAGAAAGGCCGCAAGCAGGACGCTACAGGGAGTTCTATCAGTGTGATATCGATGTTATAGGGAGAGAAAAGCTCAGTTTACATGCAGATGCTGAAATGCCAGCAATAATAGCAAAGATCTTCACACAGATGAATATCGGAGACTTCACGATCTATCTTAACAATCGCAAGTACATCCAAGGGTTCTTACTAGCGCAGGGGATAGAACAAGAGGATCTAGCTGAAGCATTACATATTATCGATAAGAGAGATAAGGTTGGCAGGGAAAAGATGATAGAAGGCCTTGAAAAATATTGTACAGAGGAAGTAGCTGAGAGCATAGCAAATAAGTGTGTACTACAAGAAAATCCACAAGAAGTATTAGAGCAAGAGGCTGCAAAAGAAGAAAGTTTACTGACGCAAGGCGCAAGAGAGTTACGAGATGTTTTAAATACACTACCAAGTCTCGGTATAGTAAAAGAAAATATTGCTCTAGACTTTGGTATTGTGCGGGGATTAGACTACTATACAGGCACGGTATACGAGACAGTTCTTGCAGAATACCCAGAGCTCGGTAGTGTATGTTCTGGCGGCCGCTACGAAAACCTCTCAGAGCAGTTCTCGAGCCAGAAAATGCCTGGTGTAGGGATTTCTATCGGACTCTCGCGTATCATGACACACCTCTTTGTGCAGGGTGCATTTGAGACAGATGTTGCGACGCCATCTTATGTCCTTGTGACGACCATGGATGATCAGTTTATGGATCAGTACATCGACATCACGAAAGACCTACGCGCAGCAGGCATCCCATCTGAGATGTATACAGAAGGTGGTAAATTCGAAAAGCAAATGAAGTATGCCAATGCAAAAGGGATCACATTTGCAATAATTATGGGTGAAAATGAGCAAAAAAAGGGTCACGTACGCATAAAAAATCTTATTGACGGTTCTGAGAGTGAGGTAAAGAAAGAAAAAATCATAGAACACCTTGCAAAAGTAGCTTAAAAAGAGAAGTAAATAGGACTTACGCACTTGGTGTACTTTGTCGTTAAAATCTCCGTTTTTTACTCACCATAGGTAGACTATAGCTCGTGAAAAGCCTTGATTTTGCCAAAATTACACTCACGTGTGTAAAGTAAAGAAATCAACAAACACGGAAACGTGCGCAAAAGTCACCGTCATGGTGACTTTTTCTGTTGAAAAAAGCCACTTCTACCAAAGAGGGGGTTTATCCACTTTCTATACAGGAGTTATCCAGAGAGAATACACAAAAGTAATGCACAGATACAAAATATATACCATATGTAGTATATATAAACGACAAAGGCACACAAGTAGTGTACTTGCCCAGAAGTAGTAAAAAGGAGTATGATAGATTATAGAAATAAAAAAAATGTAGTTTATCTCATTAAATTTACTCTATGCGTAAAGCAAGGAATACAGCAGAGAATACAAAAACGCAGAAAAAAAATCTTATCTTAGAAACACTTATAACATAAAAGCGTTTGGCCAAGAAATCAAGAACGATTAGGGAATCTGCAATCAGCAGAACGAGAAAATAAAGGGGCTGAACATTAGACAATAAAAGATAGAAGACAAAGGGTGTGCATTTGTGGGGTACAAATGTATCATCAGTCTTTTTTTCGCCGCAAAAAATAATACCCTAATAGAGGATTTCTTTTTTCAAGAAAATAATGTAATCATCCATCAAGAATCACACTAAAAGAAAAATTTATGACACTGCACCAGATCAAAAAACGAAACGGATCCATGGTTGAATTTGACCGCTCACACATAGAAAGAGCAATTAGCAAAGCCTGTGACGCAGTCGGTCACGAAGATAAAGCATTTATCGGATCAACTACAGACCAAATCATTGCAAATATTGAAAACAAATTCTCGCTCGAAGATGCAGCACAAACTCCAAGTGTCGAGGACGTGCAAGATGCTGTAGAGAAGCAACTGATGCGTGATGACCTGTTCGCAATTGCAAAGTCATACATTCTTTATCGAGAAGATCAGCGTGAGAAGAGACTAGAAGAAGAAAAAGCTAAAGGTCCAAAGGTAAAAAAAGCCGATGGAAAAATGGAGCCATTTGATGAGAAAAGAATTAAGAGATCCATCCTAAGAGCCTGCAAAGATATAGATGGCGCAAAAGAAAAAACGCAAAAGATCTTTGAAGAAACACGACTGACTACATACAACGGCATCACAGAAACAGAGCTAGACGAAGCAACAATAAACGCAGCACTACAAAATGTCAAAGAAGATATCGCGTATGATAAGGTCGCAACGCGCATACTTGCAAAAACGGTCTACAAGCGCGTGTTTGGCGAGCTAAAAAACACAGATATCAAAACACTACAGAAACTCCACGAAAGTCATTTTCCTGACCATATCGCTTGCGGTATAAAGGACGGATTTCTCAGTCCTAAAATGCAAGAATGTTACGATCTAAAGAAACTTGCAAAAAGCATCGATGCATCACGTGATGAACTCTTCGTGTACTCAGGTCTTTCAACGCTTCTGCATCGCTATTCCCTCAAGCGTGAAGGAGATATCTCATTTGAAGTGCCACAGTATATGTTTATGCGTGTTTGTATGGGCCTTTCCTATAATGCACAGAATCCTACACAGGAAGCTGAGCGTCTCTACGAACGTATGAGTAGACATAAATACATCGCAGGGGGCTCAACAAACATCGGCTCAGGAACAAATAAGAGTTCACTCTCCAACTGCTTTTTAATACAGATGGAGGACGATATCGAGCACATTTCAAAAACAGTTGCAGATGTAATGCTCATCTCAAAAGCCACAGGTGGACTCGGTGTCAGTGTAAGCAAATTGCGTGCAAGTGGCTCCCCATTGGCACACGGTGGCGCATCGACAGGACCAACCAGCTTTGCAAAGATTATGGATACAGCCATACGTGCAATCCAGCGCGGAGGTAAAAAAGTGGGCGCACTATGTTTTTATATGGAAAACTGGCACCTCGACTTCCCAGAATTTATTGATTGGCGACACAATGCTGGCGATGACTATCTCCGCATGCGTACAGCGAACACTGCGAGTTTTCTTACAGATGAATTTATGAAACGAGTAATAGCGGACGAACAGTGGTATATGTTTGATCCCAAAGAAACGCCAGATCTCATAGAACTCTACGGCAAAGATTTTTCAAAAAAATACCAAGAGTACATACAAAAGGCTGAAAAAGGTAAAATGCGCGTTTTCAAAAAAGACAGTGCACGCGCAATGTGGAAAAAAATGCTCGTCTCACTCCAAGGCACATCACATCCGTGGGTTACATTTAAAGACTCTATGAATGTGCGCGCTCTCAACAACAACACTGGTACCATCCACATGAGCAATCTCTGTACAGAAATTGCACTGCCACAAGATCGTGAAAACATCGCTGTATGCAATCTTGCATCCGTCAATATCACAAGCCACTTAGATTTAAAGAAAAAAACAGTAGACTGGAAAGATCTTGAAAAAACAGTGCGCGTAGGTATCCGTCATCTTGATAATCTCGTCGACATCAATGAGCTCCCCATTGCAGAGGCACGCAAGAGTGATAGTGAAAACCGCGCTGTTGGTCTGGGAGTCATGGGTATTGCAGACGCACTAGAGCAGCTCGGTATGCCTTATGATTCAGAGAAAAGCTATGATTTTATTGACAGTGTATTTGAATTTGTGAGCTACATGGCAATCGACGAGAGTGCAACAATTGCACAGGAAAAGGGAAGTTATTCAAATTTCGAAGGCTCTGAGTGGTCCAAGGGACACGTCCCAATTGATAGTTTAAAAAAGCTAAAAAAAGAACGCGGCAAGTTCCTTACAATAGATATGGAACACAAGTTTAAGGATAAGAAAATTACACTCGACTGGGATGGTTTGCGCAAAAAAGTAAAAAAAGGCATCCGCAATGCCACACTCATGGCAGTAGCACCAAATGCAAACATCGGTCTTCTTGTAGGAACAGTACCAGGTATGGACGTACGGTTTGCGCAAGTTTTCTCACGCAACAAATTCTCAGGTAAGTATCTCGACATCAATCACAACCTTGTAAAAGAACTCGAGAATAAAAAGCTGTGGCAAAAAACACGCGAACAAATACTAGAAAATCAAGGCGACATCGAACACATTGATGAAATTCCCAAAGAGATTCGTACACGATACAAAACATCATTCTCCACACCACCAGAAGCGATGATCGAGGTCGCTGCACGTGCGCAGAAATGGATCGATCAGGCAATCTCCAGAAACATTTATCTCGAGACAAGAGACATAGGGGAAATCATGGAAGTGTATCAAACTGCATGGAAAAAGGGCTTAAAATCAACCTACTACCTCCACATGAAGCCACGCCATACAGCAGAACAAAGTGCAGCAAAAGTAAACAAGGGCGCAAAGCTCGGCAAGAAAGGATTTGGTGCAGTCAAATCAAAATCAGTTGCCCTCAAAAAAACATCACACGAGGATGTGAAAAGTGTAGCGCCTAAGGGATTTACAGCACGTACAGCAAAAAAAGTGCCAACACAAAAAAAACAGGAAGAAGTAAAAGTAGCAGCCAAAAAACCAAAAGGCTTCGCAAAAAAAGCAGCGACCCGCGACGTAGAAGTCATCGATCCAGCTGACCTGTCACAATGTGATAGCTGTCAATAAATCTTATAGACACTACAGAAAGTTTAAGAAGTAATCACTAAAATCAAAAAAATATGATCCTCGGAAAAGCATCACCAGAACACTTTCGCCGCACAGATGAGTACCAGTGGGCACATGACATGTACAAGCAATCAGTCGCTAATACATGGTTCCCAGAAGAACAACCACTATCTGAGGATCTCCCAGATTTTGAAAGTCTCACTGAGGATGAGAAACATATTTTCGAGATGATTCTTTCTTTTTTCAATCCTGCAGAGTTCATCGTTAACCGTTCAATAGCACTTGGTGTCTATCCAAATATCACTTCCCCTGAAGCACATATGTACACAGCAAGGTGGATGATGGAAGAGGCCAACCATTCAGAGACGATGGAGTACGTCCTAAAAAGCTTCCCAGTCGATCGCGACAAAATCTACAACATGTTTACGGATTACAAGTCCACAATTGCAAAGGATAAATATCTTGAGACGTACATCATCAGTATGAGTGAAGGTGAAGTCGACATCGAAACAGTCGAGGGCAAGCAGCAGTTCGTGAAAAATCTCGTCGCCACAAACATCGTTGCAGAGTCGATCTGGTTTTATGGGGGATTTATGGTCATCCTTGCCTTTCGCCAAAGAAACAAGATGAAAAACTTCGCAAATCTCATCAAATGGATTCTCAGGGATGAATCGCTGCACATCGCATTTGGCATGCAGCTTATCCTGACAGCGCTCGAAGAAAATCCTGACATCGTTACGGATGAATTCGCCGCAGAAATCCGCGAGATGATCCTCGAGGGCGTACAACTAGAAATGGACTACAACACAGAAATCCTACCAAACGGCGTCCTCGGACTCAACACCGAGTACTGCAACCAGTACATCCAGTACATTGCAGACAGACGACTGGAGGAGTTAGGCTTTGAGCTAGAATATAATGTCGAGAACCCAGCAAAGTTTATGACCATAGCAAACGATCAGTTAGAGCTTGTAAATTTCTTCGAAACAGTCAATACAAACTACGAAGTAAACGCAAATGCTTCAGAAGAAAAAGCAGCAAATTAGAACCTCTTAAAATACCTTACTTTTGTAAGGTGTTTTATAGAGATAGCTAATATTTCAAGTACTTTTAAATTGGCTTAGAAACTACGAAAAACACCTACTCATAGGGGATTTTGTAGTGGGTATAAGATTGATTCTTTTATCGATGGTGACTGCGGGATTTCGGATCATCAAAAAAATGACAGATGACGAAGATCGAAGTCTCAAAATTCAAAATGACAAAGAAAAGAACATAGGGTAGGGCGGCAATGCTTCTCGGATGGACGCTATATATACTGCAACTTGTAGTACGCAAAAAAAGTTGTAAATATTTTTCATGACGGCACACCTTATTAAGTAAGACATGCGTTAAACAATATAATATAAGATACGCATAACTACTGATATTTAAGTCAAATGATTGACTTAGATGATAAAAAATGGTATTATACTTTCACTGATAGTCCTTACACCGAGGGCTACGAATATGGGAAATAGAAATGAATAGAATGATAGTTAGCCTGCTTCTGGCAGTAACGGTTATCCTTGGCGCATGCGAATCAGGAGGACCGACACCAAAAGGTGACATAATAGATATTCAAGGTAGTTATGGAGCAATCCTTACAGCAGAAAAATCAGATGAGCTGGGAGGTGGACTGGATAAACATTGGCTATTGATCGTTCAGAGAGTGGATTACGAATCCTACCTACTAGTCGGACATGTGAAACCATGGAATAACGGACGGAAAGGGATCAACGTGTATAATAACGGCGAAAAATATTCCGCCTACCTCGAAGATCTTATCTACATCGGTGTCCTTGAAAATACTATAGGAAATTGTACTACTATGTACATTGGAGACATCAATCAGATTCATGGGGTTGATATTTGGAAACACATCAGAGAAAAAACTCGTGATTTTCCAAGTTCTGATAGCAATGTTTGTCCATTGAGACAAAAGTAGCGGTCCATGATGTACAATGATCCGGCTCTCTGTTCTAGAAGCTGGATCTTTTTTTATGCAAAAAAACAGCCCTCAGGGCTGTTTTGTTTTGTGCTGGAGAGAGGACTTGAACCTCCACAGGATTGCTCCCACTAGGGCCTAAACCTAGCGCGTCTACCAATTCCGCCACCCCAGCATATTGCTTTATATCTTCAATTGTACACTATGCTAACACTGGCCCAAATGGGTAACTGCACCTAAACCTGAGCGCCACTTACCAATTCCGCCACCCAGCATATAATTCAGTCTTGCTAGTATACTTCATGGCGTTCATTAATGCAAGGTCTCATTACTGCAATGGGTGATATCTGTAGAAAGAATTTCTACAGACTGATAACAGAAAATTATAGTATAATGGACAAAGAGTAAAATAAAAATACTATGAGTTTCGAAAAAAGGTTTGAAGAAATCATGAGTCGCATCGAGGTGCCCTCTACAGCAAAGCTCTGGGGCAATGCACTCCTACTTGCTTTGGGTATGGTGATATTTTGCTGCGCTTATATAGTCATGCAGACAACATGGAATAATGTAGAGTCCTTAAACCGCGCTGTAGCCAATGCTGCCATGATCATGATCGGACTATCGTTTATTGCAAGTAGCGTTTGCTATTTCTGGGATTTTGCAGATCGCTACATCGTCTATAGAAAGTATTGGGGGCTAACAGGCTTTTGGCTAGTATGTGTTCATGGATTTGTGTCTCTTTCTCAGAAAGAATTTGACCTAGGTTTCTTCTTCCTGCCGCAAAACATCGTCGCATTTCTATGCGCACTTGGAGCGTTTGCTATATTTTTGATGATGGCACTGATCTCAAACGTTGCTGCAGTCAAGAAGCTTGGTGGAAAACGATGGCGAGCAGCACTGAGGGTAGGGTATTTCGCCTACGTACTATCAATCATCCATATAGCGTACAAGGCATCACCGCAGTGGGTCTATATGATGACAGACAGCTCACCGCTCCCACCATTAAGTCTACTGATCGTAATGTTTGGCGTTACAGTAATTATCATGAGAATAGTTCTCAGCGTAGCACTAAAAACAAAAAACAAGGACTAGATCATCCTTGTTTTTATATAGTGACCCTTTATGCGCCAAGAGTCTTTTTTAATCGCTCCACTTCTTCTGCAAGGGCGCCATCCTCACCATATTCACCGTGATGTCGGGTTTGGTTACCATAGGTATGTTTCTTGTGGTCGATGTGGATACTTAAGTCTAGACGCGCGCCTGTGAGCTTGGCGTACATATGGTAGCGTGGGTAGCCATTGCTACCGATCTCACGGACAAAGCTCAACTCGCCTGTATCCTCGACACGGTGTTGAAAGCGATATCCAGTACGTCGCATAGCAGTAGTTGCATTAACACGCAACGGTTCAATAGTAAATTTCATAAAAAATAGAATAATATCTGTACTGTAGTACGAGAATCCACAAAAGTAAAGTGGCTCTACGATCGTCTTCTAACGCTCTTGTGACTATACATCAGTGCCCACATGATGCCAGTAAGGATCAGCATAACACCTGAGTGCCAAAGTAAATCTCCGATAAGTTTGTCATGGGGGAGTATTCCCCACATATTCAGCAGCATAAACCAGTCATGGCCACCATCACCCAAAAGCACTAAAGCCTGTGCGTTTGCGTCAGACACATAGATGCTGATATTTGTAAGGTTCTCACCGAGCCACCAGAGCATTACAGCACTCGCATAGTAGTCTTTTCGTTTGACAAAATAACCCAAGAGCACACCCGGTACAAAGATCTGCATGAGGGTACCACCTAGGATGCCCAACATCATGCCAAAAGGCATAAAAACAAAGTGCCCAGCTTCATGAAATATAAGGTCAACAGCACTAATCGAAGAAAAATCACGTCCAAAGTAGATGCCTACCGAGACATAAATCAAAAAAATAACCAATAAAACACGCCAAATTACGCTATTTTGTAATATATAATTACCTGCTTTTCGCATGGTCCTCCTCCTTTATTGAATCATCGAATCTATCAATGAATACTATTATCTCATGCAACAATCAGATGAGCAAATATATGTAAAATAAGACTACTTAACCCAGTGGTCCTTGCGCATTTGCTGATCTTCAAGTTCCTGTTCGGCAGCGATGCGCTTTTTTGCTGCCAGACGCAGCGTTTGTAAATCTTCCTTTTCTAATGCAATTGCACGTTCTTTAAGGTATTCTAGGGTATTGCGAGATGCATCCTCGATAACCTCTGCTAAAAGTGTATCTAGGATCGCACCGATCTTTGGTCC
>CALIRC010000123.1 GCA_938044295.1 Minisyncoccota bacterium | reverse complement strand
CAGAAATGGCAAAGAAGACAGTTGTTTATTCTATTATCGGGTTGATTGTCGCACTACTGTCACTTGTGATCGTTACGCAGATCGTCTCGACACTTGGTGCTGGCTAAAGTATGTGTAAAAAAAGCGACCCTCCGACGGATGTCGAGAGGGCCTTTTTACATAGTATTATATGTAAGAAATTTTTAGTGGACAGCCTTTGCGTTTTATCTTCTCAACGCTGTAGTTTTTTACGATGTCGTTGTAGGCATCTGTGGTCTTTTTACGACTGTTCGTCATGAAGACGACTGTGTAAAATTCACCTTCGACTGTTTCAAGGTAGCCATTTCCATTTTGATCAAGTGGAACGATCTTTCCGTTTACTAGCACTAATGGCTCGTGTTTGTATCCGTACGGATTTTGAAATGCTGATTGCTCACCTGGAGGCAAGTCTATTTTGTTGGGTTCTCCAACAGCTTTATATCCTTTGCAGAAAAGTTCTATAAAGTTCCTGTCGTTTGGGTCACCATTGCGATACCATCCGCCGAACTCTTTATCGAAATTGGGTATAGCAAATGTTCCATCTCCGATTGTTATAGCGATTGCATCTCCCTTTGAATAGAAATTTACAACTACTTGATCCGGATCAGGATACAGCGGACCAGAGCTTCTAAAGATTTCTCTTGCTTTTAGCTCTTGTTTTCCTCTCTCTGCTGTTAAACCTTCTCCCAATTTTTCAAACTTATAATCTACAGCTTCCGATACTTGCCCTAGGAACTTTAGTTCATAATGGTCTTTTGCTACTTGGAGCATATGCCAGACAATGATAGCGACTGCTGTCCAAAATAGTACCCATTTCCCCCAGCTTGGTGTTATTCCTGTCGCTAGACAAATGAAAACTAATGCAAGCCATCCTACGAGCATTGATAGGCCATTTGCTGTATTTCCATGAAAGGAAATTGTTCCTAGTATTGCTAGTAGAAACACGTTGAATGCAAAGAAGCCAATTAGAATCTTTCCATAAGCTTTGAGGAAATTTTCTCCACCCTCCCAAAATCCTATATCAGGATCTGGAACGCCTGCCGCCATACCAAATTCGAATATACGTATTATAATCGGTGCTCTTGTCAGTACTCCGACTGTAAATATGAAGTATGGTATAGTGATCCATAATACGACGCTTTTTAATCCAAGTACATTGAGAAAAAATGCAATAAGGATTGTTGTAAACGTCATCCAAAGTGCATTTATTAATGCGTGATGGAGTCTCGTTGCATGATTGACGGTAAAGTCATCTAGCTTTGTAAATCTACCTAACAATCTAAAAGTATTGTTTAGTTTCAGGTCAGTATCATCTGTCATTTCTATTTACCCTTTAAGAAGAATTTCATGAAAGGTATATTACCCTTTAAGAAGAATTTCATGAAAGGTATACCATCTACCCACCATGGAATGTTTTTGTAACTATCGATGGTTTCTTCCCCATCGAGAAATTTACTGATTAGTTTGTCCATGCTTCCCGCGTAGGCGTCTAGTTTTTCGAGTCGTGAGCTCAAAATGTCTCTTGAGGTCGGCATCGATCGAATAAACCTTTTTATCGTTTCACTATCATCGAAGTTGGAGAGAAACAGTACAGCATTGATGCCGTTTATATTGCTATATTCTACTTTTTTTCCCTCGCCAATTTTTTTATCTTTGGCATTGAATTTGGGAATAGTTTCCTCCGTTTTGGATTGACCCCATCCTATTGTCAGGATGATCTCTTTCCTCCTTATAGGATCTTCAAGTTCTGCTATGGCATTTACGAGCTTTTGTACTCTTGCGAGTGCTGACTTTTCTGTGTACATGCCGCTTTCGGAACTTTTATCTTCCATGCCGAGTAAGTGTTCGACAGCTCCTTGGCATGCTGCTAAGAATAATATTTCATCCGCCTTTCCTTCGCCATCAGAGCTTGATTGCATCGCTCCATCTTCACCGCTGGTAGATGATTTTTTGTTGCTCCCAATGTTTAGCAATGAGAATACGCTGTGTGCATGACTCACACCCTCGAACAATTGTTGACCGAAGCTTGATATCTTTTCAATATCCATGATCTTTACTCCAAATTTTTAAGGTGCTGGGGGCTTTTTTTGCCCGCAACACAGTGAATTTTACCCATTTTGGGCGTATTTTGTGTTGTTTACATATTATCATATTATTGACTTATTGTCAATACTTTTTTATTGAGAAATGTTCTCCTAGAGTATGTCGCTATTATAGGGAAATATAGATGTTTGGTGCTTTTTTTGTCTTCTTTTTACCCTAGAACACGCATCTTTTTGTTGTCAATAGAGGCTTTTTTTATTACTTTTTGCACGATTGTGGGTTTCTTTGCATTTTCTTGATTTTTTGTGGTTTTTTGACTGTTTTGTTTACTTTTATTATTTTTTATGGTACCTTGGAAGCACGTAGATGTGGTGTAGTTGATTCGTTGATTTTTCTGAAATCGCGATTTTTTTTACCCTTAGTGCAAAAGTATGTTATAGCATGTTTCTCTAGAGCTGTATTTGTTTTTCGCAGTTCGTTGCTATAGGGATCTGGTTTGACTCTAGTGTTATACTCAATAGGCAAAACCCTAGGTATGGATCCTGGACCAAATCCAATAACATCTTTCAGAGGGTTTACAGGGGAATGCTGGTTCGCTAGAAGAAGGGGTTTATCGCTATTTGGACTTAGTTACTCGGTGTACTTTGTCGTTAGGATCTCCGTTTTTCACTCGCTATAGATAGACTGTGGCTCGTGATAAGCCTTGATTTTGCTTAAAATTACACTCGCGTGCGTACGTCCTAGCTATGTTGGATCGTAAAAATATAATTTGTAAAATATTATTATGGCTGAAGAAAAGATTTCATTTGGTGATTTTACAGGAGCAGTTGCTGCCCTAGCTGAAGAAAAGGGTATCGAAAAAGATCAAGTACATGCTACCGTGGAAGCTGCTATTGCTGCTGCCTATAAGAAAGAATATGGCAAACGTGGGCAGAATATCCGCGCTGAGATGGATCCTATTTCTGGGCAGACACAGTTTTTTCTCGTAAAAGAAGTGGTGGATGAGACTGTGCGTGAGTTTGTGGACGAAGATGCTGAAGAGGAGGAAGTCCCAGAAGATGGACGTCACGATCGTAAGAATCGTGAGGAAAGTACCGAGCTTGTCGAGGGAGAGGATGGTGAGATTAAGAAGCCGCGTTTTAATGTCGAGCGCGATATCCTCTTGGAAGAGGCGCAAGCACGTGACAAAGATATTGCAGTTGGTGATACGTTGGAAGAGGATCTTCCAACAGAGACAGAATTTGGACGTGTAGCAGCGCAAACCGCTAAACAGGTGATCATTCAGCGGATTCGAGAAGTGGAGCGTGATGCGATGTTTAAAGAATACAAAGAAAAGGAGGGTGAGATTGTCAATGGTACAGTGCAGCGCATTGAGGGTCGTACGGTATTTGTGGATCTGGGAAAATCTGTTGCTGTACTTTTCCCGCGTGAGCAGGTGCGCGATGAGCATTACAATGTGGGACAGCGGATCAAGGTCTATATCGAGAGTGTGGAGGTGGATACACGTGGTCCTGGGATTAAGCTTTCTCGTATCCATCCTGAGATGGTACGGAGTCTTTTTGAGATGGAAGTGCCAGAGATATTTTCTGGTGTTGTCGAGATTAAAGCCATTGCGCGTGAAGCAGGTTCTCGGTCAAAGATTGCTGTGTGGACAGATGATGAGGATATCGATCCTGTTGGTTCTTGTGTCGGGCAAAAAGGAATGCGTGTGAATACTGTGATCGATGCACTCGGTGGAGAGAAGATCGATATCATTGAGTGGAGTGATAATGTCGAAGAGTTTATTGCTGCGGCACTTTCACCTGCAAATGTGCTTTCTGTTGACCTCAATGATGAGACGAAGCATGCTCGTGTACTTGTGCCAGATGATCAGCTCTCACTTGCTATTGGTAAGCACGGGCAAAATGTGCGACTAGCGGTGAAGCTCTCTGGATGGAATCTGGATGTAGAATCAGAAGAAAGTGCAAAGGAAAAGGCACTTCGAGAAACTACAAAAGCTGCAAAAGAGAAATCATCTCAAGATGCAGAGGATCAAGAAGAAAAGAAAGAGGATGAAGTAAAGGAGGAAGAGGAAGTAAAGACACAGAAGGAAGAAAAGAAAGAAAAGGAGGTTTCTGATAGTGATGATCTGACAAAGATCGAAGGTATTGGACCGAAAATTGCTGAGACGCTTGTCGCTTCTGGTGTCGTGACTTTTGCTGATCTGGCTTCGCAGGAGGTTTCAGTGATTCAGGAAACGATCAGTGTAGTACGCGGCTCACATGATGCCACGACATGGCCTGCGCAGGCTCGCCTCGCTGCAGATGCGAAATGGGATGAACTGGAGACTTTGCAGGACGAGCTTGATGGAGGAAAGAAAAAATAGATCCCTGTGCCTCTCTATGGAGGATGTGTGTGACACTTCTCCTGTAATGAAATTATAAAAAATCATGAGTTATACTGTAGAAAAAAAAGATGGTAATGCAACGGTAGGTATTACGATTGTGTGGGGAGATCTATCTGATTCTTTTGAGAAGAATATCGTTTCTGCTGCAAAAAAGGCGAAAGATACTACCTCTATGAAAGGGTTCCGCAAAGGTCATGTGCCAGATGATATAGCGAAAGGACAGGTGGATCGTATGCAAGTGCTTTCGCAGACGGTGGATGAGGTTGTGCGAACTGAATTTTCTCAAGCAGTGCGTGATGAGAAATTGAAGATTGCTGGTAATCCTCAAGTCAATATGAAGAAGATGGCAGAGGGCAATGATGTGGAGCTTGATCTTATCGTGGCACTTATTCCAGATGTGGCATTGCCTGCTGATTGGAAAAAAATTGTCTCTGGGGTAAACAAAGACCATGTAGAGGAAACGTTTGACGTGTCTGAGGATGATATTACTGCTGAGGTTGTTCGCATCGCAGAGTCTCGTAGTGAGAACATACCCGTCACTCGCGCTGCACAAGAAGGTGACGAAGTGAAGATTGATTTTGATGTGAAAATAGATGATGTCATTATCGAAGGTGGGTCTAGTAAGGATCATGCGCTTGTGCTCGGTAAGGGTGCTTTTATCCCTGGTTTCGAAGATCACGTTGTGGGTATGAAGACTGGAGAGGAGAAGTCGTTTGCACTCTCTTTTCCAGAGACGTATCATGCGAAGCACCTTGCAGGACAGAAGGCGACGTTTGAAGTAAAGCTTGGTGCCGTAGAGGAGCGCAAGATCCCTGCTATAGATGATGCTTTTGCGCAGTCGCTTGGCGGTACCTTTGACACCGTGGATGCACTTAAAAAGAATATCTCAGAGGGCATGCTTGCGGAGAAGAAAAATGCGCACGAAGAAGGACGCAAGACAGCCTATCTAGAAGGTCTCAGCGATGCATCTGATATGACCATCCCACAGGCGCTTTTGGATGATGAGATTGCGCGCATGCGTCAGGAGATGGAAGGGCAGATCGCGCAAAGTGGCATGACGTTTGATGATTATTTGCAGCAGATGGGTAAGACAAATGATGACCTGCAAGAGATGTGGAAGCCACAGGCACAGAAGCGAATCAAGAGCGCACTTCTTTTAGAGAAGCTTGGAGAAGAATTTGGCGTTGAACCATCTACTGAGGACATACAAGCAGAAATGAATAAAACACTTCAGATGTATCAGGGTATGAAAGATATGGAAAACCAGATTGATATGCAGCAACTCTTTTCTTATACGAAGGGTATTATGCGTAACAATGAAGTGTTTGATCGTTTAGCAAAGATGAAATAGTCTCTAAGACTTTTTGTATTAAAATAGCTTTATGAAAGATCAAAACAATTACATTATTCCTACGGTTATCGAGCGTAGCGGGCATGTAGAGCGTGCGTATGATATCTATTCGCGGCTCCTCAAAGATCGCATTATTTTTCTCGGTAGTGGAATCAATGATGACGTGGCAAATGCTGTGATTGCGCAACTACTTTTTCTGGCTGCGCAGGATAAAAAAGATGACATCACGATCTATATCAACTCACCAGGCGGAGTGGTATCGAGTGCGCTTGCTATCTATGACACGATGCATTATGTGAAACCAGATGTGCGTACGACGTGTATTGGTATGGCAGCGAGTGCTGCTTCGCTGCTACTGGCTGCAGGTGCACCTGGTAAGCGTACGATTCTCCCACATGCTGAGGTGATGATTCACCAGCCACTTGGTGGTATGCAGGGTCAGGCAAGTGATATCGAGATACATGCGGAGCATATTCTCAAGACGAAAGCACTCCTCAATAAGATGCTTGCCAAACACACAGGACAGAAAGTCGCAACGATTGAGCAAGATACCGATCGCGATAACTATCTCAGTGCAACAGAAGCGAAGAAATACGGTCTCGTTGATAAAATTGTCCAGTAGTAGCTTCTTGGATTTCGCATTGCTTCGTATATAAAAAAGATCCCTCTTGGGGGATTTTTTATTAGTCAGTTAAGAGCCTGTCTAGGATCTTTTCTTTCGCTAAAATTTCCCCATTTTTAGTTGCAAAATGCATTGATCTCGTC